>NZ_JAUBVJ010000021.1:11836-38116 GCF_036702785.1 Microcoleus sp. AR_TQ3_B6
GCCTCGCTGGAAAACATGGAGGCAGAGCCTCCGGATCTGCGTTCCCAGGCTCCAGCCTAGTAACGAGTAATTTAAAAATTAACTTCCAGGCTCCAGCCTGGGAACCTAAATCTAGAGGCTCTGCCTCGCTGGAAAACATGGAGGCAGAGCCTCCGGATCTGCGTTCCCAGGCTCCAGCCTAGTAACGAGTAATTTAAAATTATCTACGTTTATGGGTGTTTATCTGCCTTACATCTGCAGTTTCTGTATCAATGAATGATTTATGCAATCTTGTCTAATAAGATGATGAATTACCACAACTTTCGCCACAAAAATCAAGTTTCCCGCCGCAGGCACGGCATTTTGACAAAAACTTTATTTTTATTCCCGATCGCCTGTTCGGCGTGCATCAGAGCCTTGCTGGGGGGACAATCTGCGGCATTTTCCCAGCCGCCGATCTGCCCGACTGGCAACGCTGCTAATTTTCCCTCGCCTCCGCTTTCGCAAGCTGAAAAAAGCGTGCCGAGTCTGTGGTTAGCTCAAAAACTGTTTGGCGGAAAATTGCTCGATCGCTGGTTTGTCGATCCCGGCAATACTTGGGTAATTATCATAGTCAACCGCCAACTTTGGAGTTTGCTCGATTATATGGAACGCTATCAGTTTGTCAACCGCTTTGGCACTGTCGCCAGCGAATACGGTTACAATGTGCGAGTTTGCAACCGTCAAGGCACAGCTTTGGCAATTTATTCGTGCCAGGACGATCGGCGCTTGTGTCGCATTGATTTAGAATCTCTCTCAAATCCGACTTTTCGAGGAAGGCAAAAGGAATTTTAGTAGGGTGCCCCGTCCGCGAGTTATTTTTTGGATAATCGATAAATCAAGAGCTGACGTACCCTAGATTTTAACTTTTCACTACTTGCCGAATTTCTTGCCAGAGCGATCGATATTGTGCAATCCCCGCATCCCCAAACGGCAGCATAAAGTCGCTAGCAGCAAGAATCTCAGCATCCGGCAACAACACAGGATTAGTGCGAATAGCGAAGGGCAAATCCTCTGGTTTCATGCCGACAATTATCGGCGAACTAGCTTTAGCCAGCAAAGATAATTGAGGAGCAACCCGAGGCTGCAAGCAAAAATCAATCCATTTTTCCACTAAAGAAACTGGATTCCCCGATGCTGGTTCTACCCACAAATCCGTCCAAAGTGCAGTTCCCGAAACCGGAACTACTAAAGCAATATCCTTTTGAGTTTGCAGCAGCGGCAGCAAGTCCCCAGAGGAACCTACGGCCAACCAAGTATCGCCTAAAATTAATGGTTGCAGGTAAGCGTCAGAACTATAAAGTTTAACTTGTCGGTGTAAAGAAGCGAGCTCTTTTTTGAGATTTGGGACTTTATCTAATTGCTCGGTATTGTAAGATTTTCCGAGTTTTTTTAATGTTAAACCGATAACTTCTCTAGCACTGTCTGGCAAAGAAATTCGATCGCGCAATTCCGATCGCCACAAGTCTTTCCAATCTGTCGGAGTCCACGCCAAAGCCTTAAATTTGTCGGTTCGATAGGCAATTACCGTACTTCCCCAGCGGTAAGGTGCGCCCCAAATTTTACCTTTAGGATCTAATTGACCGTCATCGTTGCGCCTGACGAGTTTTTCCCATCTTTCGGGCAATTGTGACCAATTATCAAACTTAGCAGGATCGATCGGCTGAATCAATTTTTGTCGAATTGCCAAAGTCAGCCAGTAATCTCCCAACATCACCAAGTCAGCTTTATTTTTTGATTCGGGAACTTGTTTCCACTCCTGCAACAGGGCGAATAATTCTTTTAATTGTCCTTCTTGCGTTACCTGCAAAAGCGCAGACCGTTGTACATCGCGGCTAAATTTGCTTACCAGTTGGGCCGGAATACCGTTTTTGAGCGATCGAATTTTGAGAATGGGCTTTGAGCCGCACCCTGCCGCCAATTGACTTAAAGTTAGGGTGGCGGCCCCCAATAGCAAAGACCTTCGTTTCACCTGTGAATCCGCTTTTCTAAATATTGACCGATCGTTTTGTGTTCTGCAGCCCGGGAAATAATTGTTTGTCGAGTCCGGTAGTGGGCGCCGATTTGTTTTATTCCTTCCTCAAACACAGAGACATTGTACTCGGTTCTGCTGCCAAAAGAGTCTGTTTGACTCTTGCCCTGATTTTACCTTCTACCTTGTCGATCGAGCTTTCCGATGCCGACAACCCCGTCAACTTACCGCCTGATTTCTCTGCTCCAAGTTCCTTTGAGCCTGCTGGAGCTTGCCCCCGTTGGCGATCGGCTGAATCTGTGTTACATTTTTTAATATAACGAAACAACGAGAGCCCTGCCCTCGGCAGCTAGATGACGATTTTTACACAACCGAAGTTAAAAATTCTTTTTAAATCCGATCCAGCTTAATAACTAAAAATCCACTCCTCTGAATCCTGAAAGTGCTGGCGAGAGCGAAGTCAATCTAATAGGACGCTCCACTATCCCACTCTCAGAAACCAGATTTTTTAACTCTGATTGAAGGTTTGAACGAAGTATGGGGGTTAAAAAACCTGGTTCCTGCGTCCAAGACTATCTAAAACCTAAAATCTAAAATCTTAAATCTCAAATCGACTCACGAATGGCTCTTGATTATCTTCAGCGTGAGTCCCTAAATTTAGCGTCAGGATTGGGAACACAACAGTTACATCAAAAATTAAATAATTTAGTGATAAATCAGACTTATGTAAAGATTTCCCTTATATGTAAATATATAAGTTACGATCCAAAGGATGATTTTATGGAAGCGCTCCGCCAGCAAGTTACACTATTGACGCAACAAGTAGAAGCCCTCTACAAACTCATAGAAAATCTCAATGAAAAGTTATTGGAGTCCGCCCAGGCGACGAAGCTGGCCCAGCAGCAGAGAAACGACTGCTCTGGAACGGTAGGAAAGGACAAAACCTCGTCTTATCAAAGCTACAGCCGTCTCGACGCGCTCCTCGAACACAAAGACATACTGTTAGATGACAGCTACTTCGACAAGAATTCTCAAAATCTGGAAAAAGATCTGAGCGCAGAGATTCAAATCCAGCGCTTAACAGCTCAGCTAACAGCAGCTTACAATCGAATTGCCGCCTTGGAAGAACAGTTGCTCGCCAAAAGAATGCACTCACAACAGGTAGGCGGGTCTAATTAAATATTGCTAGGGGGGAGCGGGCATTAATCTCAAAAAAAATACAATTTGCGTTGATTTATGCTCGTCTACTTGTAGAGTCATTGCAGAGATTTTTTTCGATCGCGCAATTAATAGGAAGAATACTTCAAAGCGAGATATTGTGTATAAATTTATGTAAATCTGAAAGCAGAAAGGCTACAGAAAATGATATAATTATTCAGCAAAAACAAAGCGGGTTGAGCAGCACAATCAGGTTTGCAGCTCGATTGGCGCCTCTGAATTTTTAATGTTTAATTCCTCAGATTCCTGGACGCACAGAAAACTAAAAACCCCGTTTTTGAGTGTATTCCTCGCTGCAAAACCCCAATATTGGGAGTGAACTACCCAACACCCATCTGAGTACAGATAGGGTGTGGGCTTCCCAATTCAACGGGGATTGCCGAGCGTCTTCATGGATTTTTTACGTCAGTCATGACTTTGGTCTTACCTCCCCTCCAAGGGTAGAAGCGCTAGTTCCTAACGCCAAAACTCGCAAGCCTTCGTTTTTAATATTTTTTGCACCATTGATGTCTCTATCATGCCGATGCAGACAGTGAGGACAATCTACAAGCCTTACACCCAATGAATCATATCCTTTTTGCAGTATTGGGATGGGTAGTAGAGTCTCGCTACAAAGTTGAGAAGATGGGAAAAACCGCCCTATTTCTTGGTAGGTGTGACCAAATCTTTCGGCTTTGTACTTGAGCATGGTTAGAAAAATCCCCCATCCTTGGTCTGATATTGCTTTTGCCAAGTTGGGATTTTTAACCAGATTCTTAACGGCCAAATCTTCTACACAAATAACTTGGTTTTGATGTGCTATCTTGCGAGATAGCACGCGCGAGAAAGTCTTCTCTTACTCTAGCTACTTTGCTAGATACTTTGGCAACCAAAAGTTTAGCCTGGCGACGCTTGTTAGATGTCTTACCCGTTTTTTGGGCTAATTTCTTTTGTTTGCGTTTTCTATTCCTTTCTAACTTAGCCAATCGCTTCTTAGGTAGGTCATATTTTGAACCCTCCGAAGTTATAGCAAAAATTTTCAACCCCAAATCAACACCGATAGCTTCTCTAATTGCGACTGCGGGCGTATCTTCTTGGCTAAACAGAATAGAAGCATAGTACCTACTATCTGCGTTTCTCGATATTGTTACAGTCGTGAATTTTGCATCAAGGAGGTCTGTGTGAAACACGGTTTTCATCAACCCCAAATTACCAGGAAACTTAATTACAGAATCCTGTGGCATTAGTTTCACATTTTGGGGATATTGAATCGATTGCTTACCATGTTTATATTTGAATCTAGGGAGTTTAGCCCGTTCCTCAAAAAAACTTGACAAACGCACGCTTATTGATTGAATGTTACTCGTTGTAAGACTTGACTATAAGCTAGTCCCAGCCATTCATATTCCTTCTTCAAGCCAGGAAGCAACTTGTCCATCGCAGCGAAGCCAAGACCTTTGGCAGTTTCTTTATGTGCGGTAGTAGTGGCATTGAGCATGTATAGCAAAACCATTTGATTTGTAAACAATCGATTCCACGATCGCAAGCGTTTCAGGTGGTTCTACATTCATGACTCAAATAGACTTGCTATAATTCCACAACCGTCGAGTATTGCCAAAACATTGAGCCAAGTAGGATTCCTGCTCGCCGGTAGGATAAATTCTGATTTTCACTGCTCTGTACATGGCATCGACGTTACCGTGTTTACATATTCATGGCAACATAAATAATTAAAAATATGTCAACTCACAACAAATATTTTGCTCGTTTGGGATCTGTGAGAAAACCTCGCTATCGCATTGGTTAGAGGACTGTCGTCAACTCACGCGCAATTCATCAATGGCACGCTCCCTGGGTACAGGTACAGTGTGAGCCTTATTGCTGTTATAGGTAAAAAACGGGTTTTTGGCATCCAGGACTATCTAATGTTTAATTTCACACCGCGAGGCTAAAGCTTCAACAGCTTGAAGGAGTTGAGTTGGAGTCCAATTTGCAGCCAAGCCACTGGCGATCGCGCAGGCTCCCGCACCCACACCTTCCTTAACATAGCCGCGATCGTAAGCTTGCAGTTGCCCGTAGCGAGATCCAGCAAAACTTAGCTGCGCGCCCAACAGAGGCACACCGCCGATCTCCGACGCAAGTCCTACAGTGTCTCCTGTAGGGTCTTTCGCCACCCAGCGCGTAGTCCCCACCGCGACTTGTTCGGGAAGCCATAGCAGAGCATATTCACGGGCTAAGGCTTGCATCAAAGCGTACACTGCCAGCATTTGCGTGCCCCCGGCCAGGAGCACCCCGCAAGTCCGACTCGCGGCGATCGCCATTGCGGCCACCGCTATTTGCATCGGATCGCCCACCGCGGCTACCAATTCCAGGGGAGTGCTGTTTTGTCCGTTAATTTCCCACTCAGCATTATTGAGTCCCGCTGTCACCGCAGCCAATTTTTGAGCGTGATTGCAGCGAGGGTGAGAACTGTTAACTTTGCCCGCCGCTGCAATACCCAAACCCATTAACACGCCCAAAGCAGTAGTCGTTCCCCCAACTACGCACTCCCCTAAAATTAAATAGCTGCCATTAGTTTCAGCGGCCAATTTAGCTCCCCAAATTAATCCTTGTTCGAGCAAATGTTTGACTGTTTTGAGTTCTAAAGCATTCCCAGAAATCACACACTTTGCCGGAGTGCCGCCCAAATCAATTGCAGGTACCGGAGGCGGGAGGGGCAAACCAGCATTAAATAGGTAAAGGGGAATTTCCAAAGCTTCGACTACAGCGCGAGATATCAGTACCGGCGAGGCACCCGCTTCTAGGGGCGGCAAAGGATATTGGGGCGACGGTTGGGGGCCGTTATACAAAAATTCTGCATCGGCTAAACAAGTAAATTGTCGATCGTGCGGGGTTGCTCCTGCTGCTGAAATCCCCGGAATTAAGCCAGTAGCGGTAAATCCTAACACGCAGGCAAATATCGGTTTTCGTCCCCGATAGCGTTCCAGCCACCGCTGACCCTGTTCTATTTCTGTATAAATATTAATCATAATTAGTCATTAGTCAACAGTCATTAGTCATTAGTCAACAGCCAACAGTCAACAGCCAACAGTCAACAGTCAACAGTCAACAGTCAACAATGCCCCATGCCCGATGCCCGATGTCCAATAACTACTCTTCATAATCGATCAAAACTTGCACCCAGCGCGGCGGCCGCGGAATCGGATTTCCCAAACGATCTAACAGCAGTAAAGCTACTAAATGCACTACAAATAAATAGACAATATTGTTAACCAAAATCATCCCGGCTGCGATCGCCCCAATTGTACTCACACTCGGTACACTAAGCCAGCCCAGCTTCACAAAAACCCATTCCACTATCTCTGTTACCTGAGCTGTTACGTAAACCCAGAGGTCTTGGCCCACCAAAGCTGACAGCAGCCAAAACCGAAAAAAGAAGCCGACAGTACCAATTAGCGCGCCCACACTAATAGACAAAGACCAGCTCGCTTTGCGCCTCCAAAGTCCTCCCAGCGCAACTCCCATAATTCCAAAAGGAATCACGTATAAAATGCTCCGCGTCGGGCCCATGAGTACCGACAGCAACAAACCCGATACAAAAGCTGTCATCCAAGCGGCTCGGTTGCCCCAGCGCAGATAAACTAGGGCGATGGGTATCGGGAAAAAAACCCGCAGCAAAGGCCCCAGTGGAAAGTAATAATTTACCAGCCATATCAAGCTAGCGGTACTTGCCAAAAATGCCGTTTCTACGAGCCTTAAAGGCGCTTCCCCTAATTCGCGCGGCTCGGGATTTTTACTCTCGCCAGCCATTGCTGAAATATCGGCGGTTTGCGGGTCGTTATTTGTACTGGGTGAACTGCCGGAATTAGACGCAGCATCTGCTGACAAAAAATCACTCATCCGATTTTAGATTTTAGATTTTAGATTTTAGATTTTACGGGACTTGCGGGCTATACGGCGGGTTCCCGGTTTTCCAATTTTAGATTTTAGATTTTAGATTGTACGGGACTTGCGCGTGATAGGGCTGATTCCCGGTTTTCATCTTTGGATACTTCGCCGCCAAATTTAATCTTGCTGGCAGAAACCGGGTTTAGGTACGAACGCGAGTCTTATTTTAGATGGACTTTCTGGGCAAAAATTTTCAGCAGCATCATTTTTCGGCTTTGACTTCCTGTATTACCAAAACCGAACAAGATGCGTGGTGAACGACATAATTGCTGACGCTGCCTAGGAAAGCTTCTGCGAACCCCGTGCGGCCGCGCCTCCCCAATACTATTAAATCTGCGCCCCAATTTTGGGCGGATTCACAGATAGAATGCCCCGGATCGCCGTCCATTTTACAGTCAAATTCCACCTGCAATCCTTGTTTGGCTGCGGCGTCGCAGTAATTTTTCAGCAAACCCGAAGCCTGTTTTTCCTCGGTTTCCAGCCGCAAACGTTGAGCTTGATAAGCTTGATTCATTAACTCGACATTCATGCCTAAATCTACCGGAATTGGCACTGCTGTCTCGGCCACCGAGTTGACAATAACGCAGTTAAATAGCATCACCTGGGCGCGATCGATCAGAGCTAACTCTAAAGCTTGACTGAAGACGCGGTGGCTCAGTTCAGAATCATCTAAGGCAACAAAAATTTTCTTAAAACTCATAGCTTTACCTCCCGGGGGAAATCATCAATATCAGTTACTTAACAGAGAGAGCTCGTGAATTAGATGCAATGAAAGCAAACTCTGATGCTTCTAGACTAACAGACGCTCCAAGGCGTGCAGGTCGGGAATGCACAAAACGTCACGTTCGCGCTGAATAGTTCCTTTTTTTTCGAGCTTGCTGAGCACTCGCGTTACTGTTTCGCGAGCCAGCCCGCTGAGGCTGCTCAATTCTCTGTGTGGCAGGTTGGGAATTTCTGTACCTCCTGTTGACATGATTTTCCCTTGCCCCTCTGCCAAAAATAATAGAATATCTGCTACTCGCGAGGTACTGTCCGACTCTCGCAAACGCAGGCGGCGGTTGACTTGTCGCAGGCGACGGGCCATCAGTTGAGCTAGGCGAATGCCTGCTAGCGGCTCGGTATGAATGAGCTGCACAAAATCTTGAGATGGCATATTGCCGATCAGTGTCGGCGCTAGGGTGATGACATCTGTCGATCGCGGTGCTTCTTCGATCGCAGCCATTTCCCCGAACAGTTCTCCTTTTCCTAAAATATTCAGTGTTACTTCTTTTCCGTCTAGGTTGTAGGTGCGAATTTTCACCCAACCATCCAATATAAAATACACTGATGTTCCCCAGTCATTTTCGAGTAAAATCACTTGATTTGACGGATGACTGCGGGTAACAATGTGGAGAGTTGCTCTTTCGATTACAGGTTGGGGCAAGCCTGCAAAAAAAGGAGTAGAAACTATCAATTGATTTATATTGGACTGCGGATCTCGGGTGTTAAAGCGGTCTTCCATGAGGCCATCATTTTAATTTATGCGCTTGATCTGCGCTGGGCAGTTAGAAATAGCTTGCAGCCGAGTCATTCGATTTGAGATTCAAGATTTGAGAAACAAGTATCTAAAATCTGCAATTTTACCTCTAAAGTTTTGCGGTCAAAGGTCGAATATGGGAATTAATAGCCTATCGCTCTGATTGCGAGCTAGAAACTAAAGAATATACCATAATTTTTTAGATACATACCACTGAGCAAATTTTATTCACAAAATTTTAGCCGCGTGGCAAGGGACTGAGCCGATCGAATTACCTTTGAAAGCTCTTCGCGAAGACAAGCTTAACACTGCTGAGAGATTTGTTGTCAGTGGGCCCAGCAGTCGATCGCCAGAATCAGCAGAGCACAAGCCTCCAAGCACGACTGACAGATCCCAAACCCTACTGCAATTGCCCCGAACAAGTCAAATGCCAGCACGATCGGCAAAATCCACAGCTATTGCGAGCCTAAAGGCTGGCGCTCAAGGCTCGAGCAAAACCGAGGCAGTTGGCAGCAAACTTTTCTGCCCCCCGAGATTATTGTACCATTAGTATCTAGTCATGAATACATATAAAAGGCTATTATAAAAGGTTATTCAAACCGACTGTACGGGGACAATCCCGAATCCCGGCATCCCAAATCGCAAATTGTTTGAGGTTTTTTCCCAGTCGGTGAAAGATGAAGAGAGAGTGGCGCGCCGCCACGCTAGCCAAACTAGGGGTGACGGGTGTGCGGCCCGCCGTTGTTGCCGATAGCGGAATTCATTTCGTGCGATCGCAGCTATCCGGAACACTCTTGGCGGCCCTCCGGGCCCGCTTGAAACTCGAAAGCAGCCGCAGAATTTGACAGCACTTGCAGTTGATAGAAGCGGGCATTTGGTGCAGAAGTACCGGCTAACCTATCATAGGCAATAGAAGTTA
Source organism: Microcoleus sp. AR_TQ3_B6 (assembly GCF_036702785.1). Classification (NCBI taxonomy): domain Bacteria; kingdom Bacillati; phylum Cyanobacteriota; class Cyanophyceae; order Oscillatoriales; family Microcoleaceae; genus Microcoleus; species Microcoleus sp. AR_TQ3_B6. Next base: position 21,407 of record NZ_JAUBVJ010000021.1, read on the forward strand.
TCGGAAGACAAAAGGTTAATTAACAGTTGTCAGAAAATATTAGTAAGGAACCCCACGCCTAAAGGCGGAGGCTTTCAAGACTGTCCGGCTCTTTGAGCGGGATTGAATCGAGGGCCTACCTTACCAGCCGTATACTTTCGAGGCCTACTTTTCAAGAGTCACGATACCGGGGAATGCGACGCTAGTTCCTCGCCAAGAGCGCTAGTCGTTAAACATCCCTACAAAGGTTAAGGACGTGCGACTAGCTTAAAAAGCTCTTAAAACATTATTGAAGCGAACATTACGAGCAATCAGAAGAGACGCAACCATGTCTAACCAAATTTTTGTTCTAGATATCAACCGCAGACCGCTCACTCCCTGTACTCCGGGGATTGCAAGGTCTTTGCTTAAAGCTGGAAAAGCAGCGGTGTTCCGTCAATACCCGTTCACCATCATTCTTAAAAAGGAGGTCAACGCCACGCCAGAAGCCATCACGCTTAAATTAGATCCCGGCTCTAAGACAACTGGCATCGCATTAGTTCAAGGCACGGTAGTTTTATTTGGGGCTAAACTCACCCACCGAGGTCAAACCATCAAAGCGAGTTTGGAATCACGCCGTGTTCTGCGACGTGGGCGGCGTTCACGCCATACCCGCTATCGTCAAGCTCGATTTTTCAATCGCACTCGGCCTGCGGGTTGGTTAGCACCCAGTCTTCAGCATCGGGTCAAAACGACTCTTACCTGGGTCAATAAACTCATTAAGCTTGCGCCGATAAACTCAATTGCTCAAGAGTTGGTACGGTTCGATTTAAAACAACTTGAGAATCCTGAAATATCGGGAATTGAATACCAGCAAGGAACACTTTTAGGATCTGAAGTCCGCGAATACCTTCTTGAGGTTTGGGAGAGGAAATGCGCTTATTGTAGTATCGAAAATGTTCCATTACAGATAGAACATATACACTCCAAGGCAAAAGGTGGTAGCAACCGAATTTCTAATCTGTGTCTGGCTTGCGACACTTGTAACAAAAAGAAAGGTACTCAGCATATCAAGCAATTCTTAGCCAAAAAGCCTGATATTCTCAAACGTATCCAAGCACAAAGAAAACGCCATTTCAAGGATGCAACGGCGGTCAATTCGACCCGTTGGGCATTGCTGAATCGACTAAAAGAAACGGGACTCCCCGTGACTGCGGGGTCGGGCGGTCAAACCAAGTTCAATCGGACTCGCTTACAACTACTTAAATCTCACTGGCTGGATGCGGCGTGTGTAGGCAAGGTCGAAGAATTGAAGGTACTGACCGCTCAACCGCTGCCAATCAAAACAGCGGGACACGGAACACGACAAATATGTGGTACAAATAAATTCGGCTTCCCAATTCGTCATAAATCAAGAAAGCAAATTCATTTCTGCTTTCAAACTGGGGATATCGTCAGCGCGACAGTCACCGCAGGAAAGAAAATTGGCTCTTACACGGGACGAGTTCTTTGTCGCGCATCTGGCTCGTTTGATATTGTCACAACGACGGGAAGAGTAGCAGGAATTAGTCACAAATATTGCAGTCAAATTCATAAGAAAGATGGTTATTCCTATGGATTTTAATTCTAGGCGACGGTCGTCGCTGCCGCTTTCCTCCCCATGCCTAAAGTCAGGGGCTTCTCGCTCATTTTTTAGTGAATTATTGACGGACTCGCATTCAGATTATTCTATCTATTGGCATCGCTGCCGCCTGACTTCAGTCTTTTTTCAGTAAAGTTTTTCTCAAGCCGCATTCCCAGAGGTTCCGCCCTTGAATTCTCAGAAGTACAAAATTCAAGTATTGATTGCTGAGATTGACGAGGTACTCAGCAAGCCCGCACCCCGCTTGCCTTGGACGGGTTCGATGGATACTGTCCACCAGCGCCAACTGTTAGAGCGAGTTCGCGCTTATCTGGTTTCCTCAGACTCAAACCTAACCGCAGGCTCGGGGCCCGCCAGCCCAAAAGTCCGCCCGCAACCAGTTCCAGTTCCCAAAGTGCCACCCAGTGCCCCTCGCCCCTCAGCAGCAGAGCAAATCATGCTTGCTGTAACCGGAGAAATCAGCCACCTGCGTTCAAGCCTGACGGAGCCGCTCCAAGAAAACATAGAAGCTCTGCGGATGGAGCAGCAAGCTCTAATTCAAGAAATCAAACAGCTAGAAGCACAACGGCAGCAGCAACAATCGCTAGCTCAGCAACAAGCAAACCAACAGCAAATCATTTCTGAATTCTTGCAGGTACTGACTGCGCGCTTGGAAGAAACCTTGACTAGCAATTTCTCCCAAATTCTAAGTTCCCTAGAAAATCAGTTATTGCTTCGCAGCGCAGCACCTTACTCTTTGGCTAGTGCACAATCAGAACAACCGGCTGTTGATGTAACAGTTAACCCACAAACCTCAGGAGAACACCCGCAGATGACGGCGGCTCAAAGGTTGGAGCAAATGCAACTGTTCCAATCTCGTGTAGACAATCTGCTGATGAGTCTCGATTCTAGGATGGGTAGTGTGTTCGAGGCTTTGCAAGCAAATCTGGAAAGCTATCAAGCTTCCTTGGGACAAGGACTCGAAAATATGCATGGTTTGAGCCAGCAGAGCGAGGCGATGTTCGTGGCTTTGGTCAACCACTTGGCTGTACAGTTGGGGCGAGAAGCGTCTTCCTACGTGCAGCAGCCGATCGATTTAGCAAATCTCGAAACTGTCATCCCACCCGGAACCCAGCGGTCTGAGGCCACTGGCGCCCTCTCAAATACACAGCTCGAGCAGTCAGCCGCCGAGATTCAGAGTGGAGAGCTGGTGCAGTCCAATCGCACCGGCGAATTCGGAGAACAAAACAGATTGCGCTACGCCGATACAAAACTTTCTCCGCAATTGGGACAGTTGAGGCGCGACGGCGACCGCCTTCAATCCCCAATTTCGCTCCCGGAGTTGGCAGATAATTTGTTCAGTTCGGCACCGGAAATACCTCAACCGACAACTCCGTTTTCCGGCGCGGAATCGGAAAATATGTTAGCGGAAACAGGCGAAGATGCTGAGGATTTGTATGCAAGCTTGTTCGCGGGAGAAGCCGTCGCTGAAGTAGAATTAGAACTCGAAACTTTTCCGATTGAAAATACAGGAATTGAGGTAAAAAGTGAAGCTGTACAAGATCGAGATGCCGCGCCTCATGAAACGACCCAATCCCTAAACATGACCGAAGATTTGTTGGTAAATCTGCTGGATGAAGGCGAATCGCTGGAAAATATTTTAGTAGGTGAAGATTCAGAATTCGTAATCGGTAATTCTGTAAACGATCTAACTTTAGATACTGCCGATTTATTTGAACCGCAAGTGGCAACAGTATCTCAGGTTTCAGAACCTGCCGCCTCAACCGCCTCGCGGCAGATTGACCCGGACGATCGAGAAAATCTAGAAACGGCTCAAAACCGAGGCGAGCCGGAAGACGCTGCTGTGCCTCAATCAGGCTCTTTGCCGTTGAAAACTCCTGCTGAAATTAGCCGGAACCTCCCCACTGCCGAACCCCGTGTGGCGAGTTCTGGTAATGTTCACACTGGCGAGTTCGACCCCGGATGGCAGCGGCTCGATGATGCCTACATCCAAGCTTCGCCGGACGAGGATTTGCTGCCGCTCGAGGCATTAGAAGATGACCTCGATCAAGCTCTAAATTTGGATAACAATACTCTGGAACAGTTGGAGGCAGACCTCTACAGTCTGGAGGGATTGGAAAATACTAGCTCCCGGCGATCGATTTCTCAAGCCGCTAACAGCTTGGATTTATCGGCGAGTTCCCCCTCCGGCGGTGCAAAAAATTCCTTTGCTCTTGCAGTAGAGGAAGAACTCGGCACCCTGGAGGATTTGTTCGCCGATGTGTTGGAACTCTCAGTTGACGATGAACCGTTGGTTTTGGAAGACGAACTTGAGGATGATTTGTTTGCTGAGGAAGACGAATCGAACTTGACGCTAGACGAGATTTTGGCTAGTTTCACCGAGAGCGATCGAGCTTTGACTGATTCTCCCCCTCCAGAAACTGCCGAAACTAACGAACTGCGCTCGAGTCCTCCAGAAAATAAAAAAAAAACCTAATTTCAACTGAGAGTAAAGCAGGAGTTGTTGAGACGAAAACCGAGTTGAGCGAGTTGGGGCAGCAGCAGCAAGAGTCGGCGCCGTATTCTGTTGCAGGTGCGATCGCCCTGGTCTACCCTGACTCGGACACTCAATCCCGGGAACGCCCGAATTCTCGCTGGTATTTGGGTATTGATTTCGCCTCCAGCGGGCTGTCGGCGACTTTGCTCGATCGCGCCAGCAGTCAGTTGTACCCGATTTACTGGGAATCACCGCAGGCTGAGGCTGCCGAGAAAAGCGCGATCTTTCGGATTCCCTCGGCTGCGGTACTTGCGGAAACAGCCCCAGGGATCCCAGGGTCTCCGGTGACAGTCAAGTCGGTGGGATTCCGGCAGTTGGCTTTGCCTGCGGGAGAATTTTTACTGCAAAATTTTAAATTGCCTTTAAAGGTGGGCATTCCTTATCAGCGGGAGGTTGCTGGGATGTACGAACCCCTGTTGCAGTGGTCGCCCTTGCAGGCTTTTTCGATCGCCTTACCGCTGCAAGGTGTGCGGGCACTGTTGGCTACTTTGAATCCGAGGAAGCAGGGGCACAAATTTGGCGGCCTTGGGGAAGTTTTGGATTCTGCACCGAGGGCGACTTTTGCAGGATTGCCAGTTTCCAATTTAATCTGTAGGGCTTCGGGACTGACGGCTCAAACTCTCGATGCGGCGCTTTTAGACTTGCAGGGTGTAATTTTGGGAACTCCGGCCGGCTGGTCGGATGCTTATAGGTTTAACCTGCGGGAGGCTGTTTTGGGCGCGTCTCTGGTGGCTTCGGCTTCGCAAATTTTTGTGGTGGAAGATGCCATCGCCACTTTGATCGCTGCTGTAACTCCTGTGAAAAATGCCACAAAAGTGCAGCCGTGGACCGTGGATTCTGGTCAGGGTTCTCAAGAAGCTGCACCGCTGACTGTGAATGCTTCGTCTTTTAGCGGAGGAACTTTGATTTTGAATGCGGGGGCGGCGACGGTCGAATTAGCTTTAGTTGAGTTGCCGTCCAATCTTGAAGATTTAACTCATGCTGATTTTACTTGCCACAGTTTTGCTTTTGGTGGCGATGCTTTCGATCAGGATATTATCTGTCAGTTGTTGGCTAAAAATGAAACTTGGGGAATGTCGATCGATTTGCCACGTCCGGGGCATCCGGATTTGCCGAGTCGCTATCAATTGCAGCAGCAGTTACAAGGTTCTGCTTTTGGGCTGCAATTGTTGGAGGCGGCAAGGCATATAAAAGTTATTTTGCAACATCAAAAAAGTTTTGCTTTCGATATTGGTCAGCAGCATTGGGATGTGAAGCGCAAAGATTTGGAAAGTCGGGTTTTAGTGCCATTTGTGCAGCAGTTGAACCGCGAATTGAATGCTTTGCTCAGCCGCGCGGGAATGTCGCCGGCGGGGATTAATCAGGCGATTTGTGCAGGGGGTATGGGTGCTTGGCCTGCGATCGCCCGCTGGTTGCGGCAGAAGCTGCCGAATGCTATAGTCGTTCAAGACCAGGAATTGGAGGTCGATCGAGATATTTTTGACCTTCACAATTCTGGATTAAATGCTGTATCTCAAAGTACAAATTTTTCCGGAAAAATTGGTTTAGTTGCCTGTGGGCTGGCGAGTTTGCCTCTCTATCCTCAAATTTTGAATGTGTCGCAGCAGCAGTACAGCGACTTTTTTCTGATGTGGGAATTAATGCAGGTTTTGGGCGGGGAAACTCTGAGCTTTCAGGAAATTTTGCAGTTGTTGGAGGGCATTGGCGTGAATACCCGCACCTGCGAGCCCCGGATTCTGCAGATTTTGGAAGGAAAATTGCCGGGGGGAGTTGTTCCGGCGGAGGAAGATTTCATGCTGCTGGGCCAGGAGTCGAGGCAAAATCCCGATTGGGAAGCAATTTTGGCCGAGCCGCTTTTCTTTGAAGATGTCTCACGGGGTTATCGCTTGAATCTCGAACACGCCTCTGTTGTTCGCGAATATTTAGGCTTCCTCGCCAATAGCAGCCAGCAAAAATTGTTAGAGCCGCTAACAATTGCTTGGGATGTTCGCAGCGATATTGATCGCTAAATGCCAAAAAACCCGGTTTCTCAGTGGAACCCTCCCTGTCTTCCTGGAAGATTCCTTGTAGAAACCGAGTTTTTTGCGGGAAAGACTAACTTTTTTATGTAAATGTACTTAAGCTTACATAAAGTTTATACTTTGTCTGAATAAATACACAGAAACTTTATAAAAGTGTATTTACTTTTTAAAGATTGTGCAAAGCTCAGGATTTGAGGTTCAGCAGATTTAGCCAGACTAATAAGATTAACGTGAGAGTTCGTTAAAGTTGACACAAATCACATGAAAGTTCCGATGGGTGCCTGTACATCATCAGTATTGTCAGAAATGCTGTCCTTATTTTTTCAAAAATTTACTTACAAAGTGTGTGTATCAAAAGAGCAGGTTCACCGCTCCGTAACGTGCAAGGTAAAGCGGTCGATCGATATTTTGGGCGCGCTGCTGGGACTGGCAATTGCAGCAGTGGTGGCGGTGCCGGTGGCAGTGGCGATGCTGTTAGACGATCCGGGCCCGCTGCTGTACAGTCAAGTCCGCTGCAGCTTCAAAGGGCGACCTTTCAGAATGTGGAAATTTCGATCGATGGTTGTCGATGCAGAAAAGCTCAAACATTTAGTTAGCAACCAAGCCAAGGGTCCCATTTTTAAGAATGAAAATGACCCCCGAATTACCCGCGTCGGCCGCTTCTTGCGGAGCACGAGTTTGGATGAGTTGCCTCAATTCTGGAATGTGTTAGTCGGCGACATGAGTTTGGTGGGAACTCGACCGCCAACTCCCGATGAAGTTGCTGCCTATGACGAGTCCCACTGGCAGCGTTTAGATGTCAAACCCGGCCTGACTGGGGAGTGGCAAGTCCACGGACGGTCTGGAGTTAAAGACTTTGACGATATTGTGCAGATGGATCTCGACTATCAGCGCAAGTGGTCTGTTGTCTACGACATCACTCTGATTTGCCAAACAATTTTGGTTGTCTTGAGTAAAAACGGTGCGTGTTAGATAGGTAGGGGGTTTAGGGTTGGTTTTTTATTTTAAATTTTAGTTGCGGAGAAAACAGGGGAGAAAATATTTGGAAACGGGATTAAATATATGTTAATAGAATTAGCGATTGGTGACGCTTACGGTGCGGGTTTTGAATTTGTTGACCAGCAGACCATCGAATTGCACAACAATCTCAACGGCTACCTCAAGCATCCCCGTCACGACATCGCGCCTGGATGTTACACAGATGATACGCAGATGAGTTTAGCCGTCGCAGAAGCTATCGTCAGCCGAGAACCTTGGACGCCGGAACTTTTAGCCACCAAATTTGTTGCAGCTTTTCACCGCGATCGCCGATTGGGTTATGCTGGCAAATTTTACAATTTTTTGCTACAAGTTCAAGACCCAAAAGAATTCTTAGAAAAAATACACTCCGCTAGCGATAAAAGCGGCTCTGCGATGCGAGCAGGCCCTATTGGCATTTTTCCTACTATTGAAAAAGTTATCGAAAATTCTACTATTCAAGCTGCAATTACTCACAACACTCCCGATGGCATTAAAGCAGCTATAGCAGCCGCTTTGATGTCCCATTACTTTATTTATCAGCTAGGTTTAAAGAAGAATTTGGGAAAATTTTTAGAAAAGCACGTCCCTGGTGAGTGGTCCATACCTTGGCAAGGAGAAGTCAGCACTAAAGGTGTGGTCTGTGTTAGAGCAGCTATTACTGCTGTGATGCTCCATGATAGTATGAGCAAACTGCTCCAAGCTTGCATTGCCTTTTCGGGAGATGTCGATACAGTAGCAACTATTGCTTTAGCTGCTGGTTCCTGTAGCAGTGAAATTGCTCAAGACCTGCCAGAAAATCTGGTACAAGGATTAGAAAATCAATCTTACGGCAGAGATTATATCATAGAACTCGATCGACAGTTAATGAATTGCAGGAGCGACTTCTGACAAGCGAATTTCAAAGGTGGTACCGGCCACGTGATTTATCCGTGAAATCAATCCCAAATCTAAAATCGAAAATCCTCAAGCCCCCGCATTTATTCGTGGGGTCAATCTAAAATCTAAAATCCCAAATCTAAAATCGAAAATCCTCAAGCCCCCGCATTTATTCGTGGGGTCAATCTAAAATCTAAAATCTAAAATCTAAAATCTAAAATCGATGGACTTCTTCCTGAGATAGGTTACATCCGTTAAATCCCGATTCACTGCGCGTTGCCGAACTTCTTTCTATGATGAATTTGCCTAATTTGATTACTTTTTCTCGCTTGGTGGGGGTGCCTTTTCTGCTCTACGGTTTGTACGACCCAAGCCCGCAAAGCCGCTGGATTTGCACGGCGATTTTTGTGGTAGCTGCAGCTACTGATTGGCTGGACGGCTATTTGGCTAGGAAGCTGAATCAAATTACCGATTTGGGAAAGTTTCTCGATCCTTTGGTGGATAAATTGTTGGTAATCGCGCCGCTTTTAGTGTTGATTGAGTTGGGGAAAGTACCTGCTTGGGCAGTGTTTTTGATTTTGGGGCGGGAGTTGACAATTGCGGGGTGGCGTGTTAATAAAACTACAATTTCGGGAGCTAATATTTGGGGGAAATTGAAGACGGTGAGTCAGATTGTGGCGATCGCACTTTTAATTGCTCCTCTGTCTGAAGCGTGGCATTTTCCCGCATTAATTGCTTTTTGGGTTTCTGTGGCTTTAACTTTGATTTCTGGCGCTATTTATCTGTGGCCGGAAAAGACTGCTGAGGACAAGTAAGTCGGTTTTTGAGCCGCAGATGAGGGCAGATGAGCGCGGATGAACGCAGATAAAAACTTCGATGTATTTGTAGGGACACGGCATTGCCGTGTCCTAGCTGCAGCTTAATAATGGCTGCCAGATTTCCGGTAATGCACCGCTGTCACTCCGTCATTTTTCAGCAAATGACCGTTTTCAACCGCGGCATAAACTACCCAGTGATCGCCGCATTCCATCCGACTTATCACTTCGCATTCCAGATAAGCCAGAGCATCAGTCAAAACCGGACAGCCGTTGCTAGCTTCCATTGTTTCGACTCCGGCAAATCTGTCTTCTCCCGGAGCAAAGTTTTTCATGAAATACTTCCGCAACTGTCGCCCTTCTGCTAGGATGTTGAGCACAAATTTATCTCCGGCGTACATCAAAGCTTCGATCGCTCGATCCTTGGCAACGGCAATCGTCACACCGGGCGGGTTAAACGTGGCTTGCGACACCCACGAAGCCAGCATCGCACTGCTAACCTCCCCCCGCTTGGCCGAGAGTACGCACAGCGAACCAACTAATCTCCCTACTGCTTGTTCAGTGCGATCGCTCCCCGCTGCTAACTGCGGTTTCGGTGCCCGCAATTTTTGCGATCGAATCAAAGCTTGAGCAAAATCTGTTCCCGCTTCTTTGCACTCGTGAATCGTCGCCGCCGTCGGCTTAAATTTGGCTCGAATCGGCTCAAATCCAATTCGATAGCCAGCATCTTTCAGCTTGTTTTCCACTAAGTCGATCGCCTCTCCACTCCAGCCAAAAGAACCGAAAACCCCCGCTAATTTGCTCTTAGTTGCTGTAGATAAAACTATTCCCAAAGCTGTTTGAATTTGCGTCGGAGCGTGTCCTGCTAGGGTGGGAGTTCCGATGATAAAGCCCGCGCATTTTTCGATCGCCTCTTGAATTTCTCCCGGTTCCGCAAATTCACAGTTGATACTTTCCACCGCAACGCCGGCTTTAGTAATTCCTTTGGCGATCGCCTGCGCTAAAGTCGCCGTATTTCCGTAAGCCGAAGCATAAATCAAAGCAACTGTCAAGTCTTTTGAATTTTGTTGCTGGCTCCATTCCCGATAGAGATTGCTCAGTTCATTAAGGCCGTAACGGACGATCGGGCCGTGACCGGGAGCATAAAATGCTGTTGGTAAATCGGCTAATTTATCCATTGCGGCCAGCACTTGTTTTGCCTGAGATGCGTGCAGGGAATCGTAATAATAGCGCCGATCTTCGCTGTAAACGCTCCACCCTTCATCGAATACTTGGTCGCCGCAAACGTGAGACCCAAATAGTTTGTCAGTAAACACGATTCGAGTTTGCGGGTCGTAGGTGCAAAGTTCATCAGGCCAGCGAGGAGTCGGAGTCGCGATGAATTTTAAGGCGTGGCCTTTTCCTAAGTTGAGAGTTTCTTCTCCCCGAACAATCATAATGTTTAATTCTTGGTCGGGAAAAGCGGCTCGCAAACCAATTGCGGCGGGATTCGTGCAAACCAAAGCTACTTGAGGAGCTAATTCTAACAGAGCTTTAATTGTTACTGACCTGTTAGCATTGAAATGCCCCAAAATTATGTAATCCAGCTTGGCCAAGTCCACCCTATTCTGCAAACATTCCAGATAATTTTGAGTAAAAGATTCTCCGGGCGGGTCGAACAAAGCAGTTTTGTCAGCTTGAATAATATAGCTATTTGCTGTCGTCCCCTTTTGCAGCGAATACTCGACTTCAAATTTGAGTCTGTCCCAAGTGCGCGATCGCACAATAAAAGTATCGGGTGCGATCGGGATAAACTGCACGTCGCGGGGTTTGGGCTGTGATGCGAGTCTAGGAGTTAAAGTGTTAGTCATTAATTGCACCTATGAGAAACTGAACTACAGAACTTCTTTTGATTTCGTGCCAAAACTTTGTATCTACAATGTCAAACCTTGCACCTCGATCCTGTAAATGGGTATCCAGGTCAGTCAGAAATTCCCTGGTTTCCAAATCGTCCCCAATTTGGATAAAGCTCACTCCAATTTCTTCATCTTTATCTATTTTATTTGCCGCACTTACAATAATGTCGGCGACAGCAGTGGCATTTGCGGGTTTTTGATCGAGGACTGCAACAATTATTGCTCCATTCTTCCCTTTCGGATTTGGTTTGCTTGCAAAATAATCGCTAAAACTTGCTTTCAGAGCTTCTTCCAAATTAATTTCAGTGGGTTTTGCTGAATCGGGTTCCGTATTTTGTCGTTGCAAAATTTCAGCTAACCGGGCAACATTTGAATTTTTATACTCCCACAGCGGAGTAGAAGCTTCGTAAAGGGTGATGCCGTCGCTGTCAAATTGTTGACATTTTTTTGCGAGGTCGATCAGAGATGCCTGTGCTTCTATCCACTCCTGGTACCAAGGATGTTGGGGGTGTCTGCTGGCATCGCTTCTAGCAATAATAATTGTGTAATCCCGGTCTTCTAAAAGATTCGCAGGCATTGGCAATTCCTAAGAGTGAAAATGGAGTCTAAATGACGACGGTTTGTCCGGTTTGCTGCTTGTGGCGCACCCAACACCCAGAACCGGGTAAGGTGCGCCACAAGCACCCAAGGTTGAGAGTTTTTGCGTAGCCAGTTGCGTCTTGGACTGTAATTGTAGGGTGCGTCAGTAGATAGTCGATGATGAAGTCGAATAAAACATCGGCTGACGCACCTTACTAATACCTTTGGGGTGTGTTGACTCAGACAGTCAATCAATATATCGTTGAATTTCCCTCTTGCTCCTGACAACTGCCAACTGTCAACTGCCAACTGTCAACTGTCAACAGTCAACAGTCAACTGTCAACAGTCAACAGTCAACTGTCAACTGACTTCCTAATAGTGATTTCCCACTTTGCGGTGGTGAACTGCAGGCAGCGCATCGGGATTGGATACGCGGCCGTTATCGACGATCGCATATACGATATGATGGTCCGAAAGTTCCATCCGGCTGACTACTTCGCATTCCATGTACGCCAAAGCATCTGTCAAAATCGGAGAACCGTTGGTAGCAGGTTGAGTTTTAACTCCGGCAAATCTATCGGCACCAGGAGCAAAACGCTTTAAAAAGTGCCTCATCAAGGTTTGATAATTGCCTTCTTCGAGCACGTTGAGAACAAATTTATCTCCCGCGTGCATCATCGATTCGATCGCCCGATCCTTAGCAACTGCTATTGTTAAACCCAGGGGTTTAAAGCTGGCTTGCGTTACCCAAGAAGCCAGCATCGCACCGCTAACCTCGCCTTTTTGAGCGGTAATGATGTACAGTCCGCCACTTAGCCGTCCCAAAGCTTTATCGAGGTCGCTGTCGAGGGCTTTCATCTGTTTGACAGCCTTGTCCCGCGTCAGCCACTGTCCCAAGTCGGTGCCGGCTTCGTCGCAAAGTTGATAAATCGCTTCTGTCGGCGTTTCTTTAATCAAAATGTTGGGAAATGCTTCTTTTAAACCCAACTCTTTGAACTTGTTTCGCAGCGGGTAAATCGATGCGTCATCGCCACCGCCGGATTCGCACAAACCGAAAGATTGTTTGTTGTTAGCCGCCACTAAAATTGTGTTGATAGCAGCTTCGGCATTCGCAGCTGCAGTACCGCTACTCGGCGGCGAACAAATCACGATACCGACGGCGGTACCGACAAGTTCGCGGACTTCTTGCAAGTCGGCGATTCTCAAATCCATCATTTCCACAGCGACACCGGTTTTGGTGATACCGTGGGCGATCGCTTGGCTGAGCCGATCGCTAAATCCGTAGTCGGAGGTGTAAAATACCGCTACAGTGGTTTCTGCCTTAGCTTGCGCTTGGCTCCACTTTTTGTAGCGTCCGGTAAGTTCCACCACATTGTGCCGCAGCAGCGGCCCGTGACCGGTGGCAATTGTACCAATTTCTCCCAACTCTGCCATCCGCTTCATCGCAGCGAGTACCGATCGAGCATTGGGAGCCATCAAGCACTCATAATAAAAGTGGTAATCTTCCTCAACTGCTGCTAAATCGTCATCGAAGGTGCTGTCGGAACAGTAGTGCATCCCGAAAGCATCGCAGGTGAACAGCACTTGAGTTTTGCTGTCGTAGCTGAAAATAGTATCGGGCCAGTGCAAGTTCGGCGCCGATACGAATTCGATAATGTGGTCGTTTCCTAAATCTAGTTTGTCCCCGTTTTTGACTACCAATCGCTCAAATGGTTGGTGTACAAGGTTTTCTAAAAATTGAATCGCTACTTTCGCCCCCACGACAATCGCTTGGGGTGCCAGCGCCAGCACGTCTTTGACTAAACCGCTGTGGTCTGGTTCGGTGTGGCTGATAATTAGATAGTCAATCTCTTTGGGGTCAATTTCCCCCGTCAGAGTTTCCATGTATTGCTGGCGAAACTTCTCGTGCGAGGTATCGACGAGGGCTGTTTTTTCACCGCGAATGATGAATGAGTTGTATGTTGTACCGTTTTTGAGTCCGAATTCGATGTCAAAGCGGTCTCTATCCCAGTCCAGGCATCGAATTGCCGTTGTATCAGAGGCAATTTCGACTTTTTCCACCGTCAATCTGCGTTGGACTCGTTCAGTCAGCGCTACCATCAGTGCCTCCTTGTCTGTTACCCATTACCTTATTGTTTCCATTCTGACACGTTTCTTTTGTAAATCTTTATCAAATTTCCTATCACTCAGTTAAGCATCCCAAAAGTGAACTCTATCTCTTGACAAAAAGCTAATATGTGTGGTAATAAAACTGAGTTCGATCGGTTTGGCGATCGAGGTACTGAGTTTTGCATGGAAATTCCTATCGGGCAGTCAAGGAGTTAGTAAGCTGCGGAGTATCTCGCATTGAATGCAGAGACGGGCTCTCCTGCGCCTCCGACAATAATTGTAGAAAAATTGACTGTCAAATTAGATGCACAGCAGGTTAGTAATTTAACAGTTGTACAAAATGTGCAGTAAGATGAGCGAATAAAAAAATCCCAAATCCACAAGCCAAAATCGATTAAGTGATGTAAAGCTATGTCTGAAAGTTCCTTTGAGAAAACTAATTTGGGTTGGCAATTAGGACAGTGGCAACAGCGAGTGGAGGAGTGGTGGGAACTAAAAACTGCCCAAAATATACCGAATGTCAAATTGCCCTCTTGGTTTGATTCCCCCATCTTGTGGGCTTTCGCTAAAGCCGCCTTTTGGTTAATCTTAGCATTGCTCGCAGTCTGGGCGAGTTGGCAGATTTGGCAACTGTTACGTTTTTATATTCATAATTTCAAAAAGAGGAATCAAACAACTGATGGAAGTGCGAAAAAAACCATTAAAGATTTGTCGGTAGCAGAGTGGTTGTTGCGAGCTCAAAATTTGCAGCAACAAGGGAAATACCGCCAAGCTTGCCGCTGTCTTTACATGGCGATGTTGCAGCGGTTAAATGATGCCGGAACCGTCGTTGACCAACCCAGCCGCACTGATGGCGAATATTTGCAATTAATCCAGCAATTACCCCAGCCAGTGCCTTACAAAACTTTGATAAGAATACACGAGCAACTATATTTTGGGAATAGGGAAGCTGACGCCTCAACATTTGAACAGTGTCAGCAAGCTTATCAACAAATTAAAGATTAAGTATAGCCTTTCTCAGATAGATGAGAACTGGGCATAGGGCATAGGGCATAGGGCATAGGGCATAGGGCATACCTCACTTTTTTGAGAACCGCTATAGGTAAGCCCAAAAAAACAGTAATATCATGTCCGGTCGAGCGATCGCGATTTTTGTAGGGGAGGGTTCGCTAACAATACCGGCCAACAATCTCCCATCTCAAAAACCCGCGCCGACCGGGGTATTATGGTTAATCGATCGCACATGATATAGCAATCCTCCCATCATTTGCATAATTATTGTAGGGGCAATCCCCCCGTGGTTGCCCGATAGATAGGGGGTAGGCAAAGAAAGGCACTACCCCTACAAATTTATCTGAATCATTTAGGATTGCTATATAATATCCAATCGATAATTTTAGGGGCGGGTTTTACCAACAATAATGGCCAAAAACCGACAATCTCAAAAACCCCCACCCAATGGCAAATCGCCATCTAATTCTTTCCATATACAAGGGTTCAAGGTGGTACTTGAATAACCGCCGTAGCATCTAAGAGTACCACCTTGAAACGGTTCTATAAGACCGAAGTAGCAAATGGATTAAAAACGACGAAACTAGCACCTACCCCAGCAATACGATATTAGCGTTGGTGATATCGTTGCTAACGAAAGTTGCTGTCTCGCGCACTACCCGAACGAAATTCAGTAATTGGATCGGCGACAATGCTCGCTGCTGTTAAGCTAGGGAAGATTTTACCCGCCTACCTCACTTTCTTGAAAAAAGCTGTAGTGAGGAATCAGACTGATAAAAAGCATTTAACTACTTGCGGGACATATTAGTAGAGCAAGGATTCCTCGCCCTACTAACAGCCTTAGATGAGAGTGATTCTTGTTGCCGCTGTACTGCCGAAACTGTAGCCCGCAGTGGGGTTAGCAAGACCTAAGTTCACAATCCCATTATTGGTAGTAAATGGGTTGTCTTGAATAGTAAAGGTTTGGCTGAGTTGGCCGTTGGCGAAGGACAACGTGCCGCCAGTGGGGCCGCCCGGGTTAAGCAGGTAGTCGGTACCATATACAGGTGCAGGTGTAGCTCCAGGGCCAGTGCCTGGAGTACCCGCCAGAATAATATAATCAACCGATGCTGCACCTAAGCCGCTTGAGCGGGTAACTGTAACCGTTGTGCCGCCCCCCGGAGAGGCGATCGAGCCGTAATTAGACGCACTATACTGGAAGACATTGCCAGATGCACTGCCGCTACCGTCAATAATCTGTAGTATTGCTGTTGACGGAGTGCCGACGGGGCCGTTTTGGAGAACTAGGTTAACAGTCTCAGTCAATTCAGGCACAGTATCAGGATTGACAAAGATGGTGAACGTCGCGGTAGTTTGCCCAGGGCCAAAGTTGAGTACACCACCAGTAGACAAATAATCAACCGCACTTCCAGTTGATAGGGCGGTGCCGTCAACAGTAGTGTAACCAATGCTTCCGGCAGCCGTAGTGGGGCCGATGCGATTGACTGTCACCGTAGCAAGGCCAGATGATTCCGGAGTGGTGAAAGTAGCCGCACTAAAAACAAACTGGGTTGCTGTTGATGTTGGTGGAGTTGGAGTCGGCGTCGGAGTTGGCGCCACAGTTGTCGCAACATCATTAATCGTCAAAATTGACGGATTGCTGCCGACATTGCCACCGAAGAGCACCAAATTCACGGTTTCCGGCGATTCCAAAATCGAATCAGTCAAAGCCGTCACGGTGAAACTAGCGGTTGTTTGCCCCGCTGCAAAATTCAACGTCCCCGCCGCCGGAGTGTAATCCCCTGGTGAACTTGCCGAACCGTCAACTGTAGCGTAGTTAATCGATGCAGCCGCCGTGCCACCGGTGCGAGTAACGTTAATCGTAGCCACGCCGCCTTCAGCCACCGTGTAATTTTGTTGCTGGAACTGGAAGAGACTTGGAGACGTCGGCGTCGGCGTCGGAGTTGGGGTCGTCCCTGGCGGCACATCCAGAATCGTCAAAATTGACGGATTGCTGCCGATATTGCCACCGCTAAGCACCAAATTCACCGTTTCGGGCGATTCCAAAATCGAATCAGTCAAAGCCGTCACAGTGAAACTAGCGGTTGTTTGCCCCGCAGCAAAATTCAACGTCCCCGCCGCCGTAGTATAATCCGCTGCTGTGCCTGCTGAACTTGCCGAACCGTCAAGAGTAGCGTAGTTAATCGATGCAGCCGCCGTGCCACCGGTGCGAGTAACGTTAATCGTAGCCACGCCGCCTTCAGCCAC
>NZ_JAUBVJ010000021.1:38216-68165 GCF_036702785.1 Microcoleus sp. AR_TQ3_B6
CGTGTAATTTGGTTGCTGGAACTGGAAGAGACTTGCAGGCGTCGGAGTCGGCGTCGGAGTTGGCGTCGGCGTCGGAGTTGGCGGCACATCATTAATCGTCAAAAGTGACGGATTACTGACATTGCCACCGAAGAGCACCAAATTCACCGTTTCCGGCGATTCCACAATCAAATCACTCAAAGCCGTCACGGTGAAACTAGCGGTTGTTTGCCCCGCAGCAAAATTCAACACCCCCGCCGCCCCAGTGTAATCCGCTGCTGTGCCTGCTGAACTTGCCGAACCGTCAAGAGTAGCGTAGTTAATCGATGCCGCCGCCGTGCCACCGGTGCGAGTAACGTTAATCGTAGCCACGCCACCTTCAGCCACCGTGTAATTTGCTTGGGCGAACTGGAAGAGACTTGGAAGCGTCGGCGTCGGCGTTGGAGTTGGCGTCGGCGTCGGCGTAGAAATCCCTTGATATTGAATGCTCCGCAGTAGGTAGTCGGAACTATCGTCTTTGAAGGAGCTGGCGAGGTAGGCAGCGGTGGGGCTATCGTAGGCTGCGGCGGAGAACTGCAGTTCGTCAAAAGTAGCGCCGGTGAGAGTGTCTCCTACTATCTGGAATGTGAAATTGCCATCGGTGCGATCGCCAATGAAAGTCACTCCACTTGGATACACAACGATCGGTTTTGGAGTGGCAGGAGCGTTGAGGCGAGTGATCGTAAAATTGGTGGCCGATACCTGCGTTCCATCCTTAAAGAGTTTCAGCACACCAGCTTCATTGCCTTGATCGCCCACTCCAGGACTTTCTTTGGGAAGTAATCCACTCAGGCCGATCGTGGCGCTAGTAATTTCTTGGTTATCTGCCCATTTCACCTTCAGCACCTGAGATGGAGTGGGGTTAGTGGTGTTGGGGTCATGGTTGATTTCCGCCCGAACTTTAGTGGGGTCGGTGAACCAACCATCATAAGAGGATGGGACACCAATACCAGCGGGAGCGCCGTAGGTCAACCAGCTTTTAGGGTTTTCGTTCGTTGCTAACGTGAGGTTGCTGATGACAGTAGGGTTAGTGTAGTTCGTTTCCCCGCCATCAAAAGTTATCCCAGACAGTTGGATGCCTTGATTCTGGGCGGCAGTAGGCCATTGTGTAATTAGGTCACTGATGCTGCTGTAATTATTGGTTTGACCCAAAGAACCATTAAATGAAGTAGCCATTGCTTCTCTTTTGATAATGAATAATTAAGGAGTAGAAGTGACTGAAAACCCGATGTTGGGCTTTCTTTATATCGAGCGGTCACTCCAAGAAACATTTCGTCATACGTAAGTGCCGCTAAATCCAGTAAAAATGCTTACCCCATATGCTTCTGAAGGCTTTCTTACCCATGATAACTAGAGTGTAATTAGTTACACCTACGGGCACCTACTTAATAGAGATAGTTAGCTTTCTTCATCAATAATAACTTTAGATCCGGAAAAATTGCGATTTTTTTTTTCAGCCCTATCAAAATCGGGTTTTCCACGTCTGTAGAGGACAGCTTAAATCCCAAATTCCGGGCCCCCAAGAGGCCGCGTTCGCTGCTTCAGCGGACCCAAGTGAATCAGCCGAGACAATTATGAGTAAAAATACTCGGGAATTTATATGTCTAAGCATAACCCAGTTGGGAATTACTGAAAATTGAGGTGCCGGCGCAAGTTAAATCTGATTCGATTAAAAATGCGATCGCTAAAAAAAACAAGTTTATTGCCGATCCGTAATGTGATTGACGATCGCCCTCAAGATGTCAAATCGGTTCTATATGAATGAGGAGTGAGTTAATTCATTCAAAACCAGCCATCATGTTATATTTATTTGTAATTAATTACTTACTTAACGAGCGATGAACTTATCAAAAAATAGGTTGTGGTTGTTGGGATCGATCGCCATTACTGCAATAACGATCGTTACCCTACTATTTGCTCCTGCTAACAACCAAGTCAACAGCGGTTCTACTTATAATAGAGCCCCGGACGGCTACGGAGCATGGTATGCTTTTATGTCAAAACGCGGAACCGAGGTTCAGCGCTGGCAAAAACCTTTTGAAGACTTTACTAAAAATCCAGATGCAAAACCGCCCAGTACACTTTTACGTATCTATAGTAAATTGATACCAGAAGATGTTTCTGATACAGAGAAAAAGTGGGTAGAACAGGGCAATACTTTGGTAAATTTGGGAGTGCGCGCCCCCGTGACACCAGCACCTTTTAGTAGCTTGCACCCAGCTTCAGCCGGGCAAATCAAGATTGACACGGGGCGGAGATATCCCAGCGATAAAAAACAAGTTTTAGACGATCAATTTGGGGCCATTGTTTGGAAAAAACCAGTGGGAAAGGGTACAGTTTATTTTGCCAGCACATCCCATTTAGCTGCTAATGCTTATCAGGATTTTCCCGGTAACTATGAATTTTTAGCAGGGCTAGTTGCTCAATTAGAAGGTGGAGAAGAAGAAATAGAAGGAACCGAACAGGCTCTAGCAGTGAAATTAATCCAAAATTCCAGCAACCCGCCAAGCCAGGGAACGAGTAAAATCCTCAATAAAGTCTGGGTAGACGAATACATTCACGGTTACAAAGATCCAGAAGTTCTTAAACGCGAATATGAGGGAAATGTATTCACTTATTTAGCCAAAACTCCTCTATTTCCCGTTTTAATACAAGGTACAATTATTTTACTCATTGCTATTTTTGCCGGGTGGAACAGGTTTGGACAGCCTGTAACTTTATCAGCGCCGCAGGTTGACAACAGCGAAGCTTACATTCAAGCACTAGCAGGTGTTTTGCAAAAAGCAAACAGCACTGATTTCGCCGTAGAAATTATCGGGAAAGAAGAACAGTTACAACTGCAAAAAGCATTATTATTGGGACAGGCATCGCTGGAAAGTGAAACCCTAACAAATGCTTGGGTTGAGCAAACAGGGCGAAAAGCGGCAGAATTGTCAGAACTTCTGCCCTCGCCATCTCATAAACGCCGAATCAGCGATTCAGATTTGCTAGCCTGGTTGGGTAAATGGCAGCAGATCCGTCAACATCTCCCCTCTGACAGGAAAAATCTAAAATGAGCGAAACAAACTCGATTTTTAAACGCCTCAGCCAAGCCCTTGACAAAATAGTTGTGGGTCAATCTTCCACAGTACAGCAGTTGCTAGTGGCACTTTTGAGCGGCGGACACGTGATTGTTGAGGGAGTTCCTGGAACCGGGAAAACTCTACTTGTAAAAGCGATCGCCCAATTGATACAAGCAGATTTTCGTCGCATTCAACTAACGCCGGATATTTTGCCGTCTGATATATTGGGAACGAATATTTTTGATTTTGACAGCCACAGTTTTACCCTGAAAAAAGGGCCAGTGTTTACTGAAGTTTTGCTGGCAGATGAAATTAATCGCACCCCTCCGAAAACTCAGTCAGCACTGCTAGAAGCAATGGAAGAACAGCAGGTAACGTTAGACGGTGAGACTTTAGCTCTGCCAGAATTATTTTGGACGGTCGCCACTCAAAATTCCCTAGAATTTGAAGGCACTTACCCGCTACCAGAAGCTCAGTTAGACCGATTTTTATTTAAACTTGTGGTTGACTATCCCGATGCAGCCGCCGAAAAGCAAATGTTGCTGAACGCAGAGGCAGGATTTCGCGCTAAACGCCTCGATTTAGCTAAGATAAAATCTTTAGCAACGGTAGAGCAAATAATTAGCGCCCGTCAAGCAGTACAAACTGTCAAAGTAGAAGAGAAAGTGCTCGATTACGTGCTAGCTTTGGTACACAATACGCGAAAACATCCGGATTTGGCATTGGGTGCTTCTCCGCGATCTGCAGTAGCTTGGTTGCAAAGTAGTAAAGCTCACGCTTGGCTAGCCGGCAGGGATTATACTACTCCTGATGATGTCAAGGCGATCGCACTGCCGCTTTTGCGTCACCGTCTGATTCTTAAACCAGAATCGCTGCTAGATGGCCTGCAAATTGATTCGGTAATTGCTTCGGTATTAAAACAAGTTGCTGTACCGAGGTAAACAAAATGATTCCTTCTATTCGCCTTTATTTCCTGTTAGCGATCGCCATTCCGATCGCCCTTTTGCTCGCTATGCTGGTAAATCAGCAGACAAGTATTATCGCCACTTTGCTATTTGACAGTTTAATTATCGGTTTAGCCATTACCGACGCACTGCGCGTAAAATCTCATCGGGTGCAAGTGACACGCCATCCGTTGCACAGACTTTCGGTTGGGCGAGACAATCCGGTTTTACTGTCAGTGCGATCGTCTCCGAGGGCTGCGCTAACGGCAAATCAAACAGCTAAAATTCGCCTGCGCGACTCCTATCCGCTAGAGTTTGATGTCTCTCCACCGCTGCTGGAAGCCGACCTCAACCCTAACAGCGATCGGGAATTAACTTATACAATCCGCCCGTCAAGTCGCGGAGAATATAAGTGGGGAGACATTCAAGTGCGGCAGTTGGGAAACTGGGGTTTAGCATGGAACGACTGGAAAATACCTGCTAGTGAAAAAGTGGCCGTTTATCCCGATTTAGTGATGTTGAAAGAACTCTCTATTCGGCTAACATTGGAAAATAGCGGCACAATGCGGCGGTTACAAAAACTCGGCATGGGAACTGAATTTGCCGAACTGCGGGAATATGGTATTGGTGACGATCCTCGCTTGATTGATTGGAAAGCTACTGCGAGGCGATCGCGCCCTTTAATCAGAGTTTTAGAACCAGAAAAAGAGCAAACTTTGATTGTTTTACTCGACAGGGGACGGCTGATGACGGCGCGAGTGCAGGGTTTGAAGCGTTTTGACTGGGGAGTTAATGCAGCCCTGTCTTTAGCCTTGGCTGGACTAAATCGGGGCGATCGCGTGGGAGTCGGTGTGTTCGATCGGGAAATCACGACTTGGATACCCCCGGAAGGCGGTCAACATCAACACTCTAAATTAATTGAACGCCTGGCGCCAATTCAGCCAGTTTTGTTAGAACCAGACTATGTTGGTGCTGTAACTAAATTAGTAACTCAACAAACTCGCCGTGCATTAGTAGTGCTCATTACTGATTTAGTAGACGTTACCGCATCTACGGAAATGCTTTCGGCTTTAGCGCGTTTAACACCTCGTTATTTGCCTTTTTGCGTAACTTTGCGCGACCCTCTAGTTGACCAAATCGCTCACACTTCCACGGTGGAAATTACACCTGCTTATAATCGTGCTGTAGCATTAGATTTACTAGCACAGCGTCAGGTAGCTTTTGCACAGTTGAAACAAAAAGGAGTTTTGGTTTTGGATGCACCAGCCAATCAAATTAGCGAGCAATTAGTTAACCGATATTTGCAACTTAAGTCTCGGAATCAGCTTTAATCTTCTCAGCTTCCGCAGCATTCGCAAAGTAAGGTAAAGGCCCTTTGAGAACCGACCAGTTTTTGTAGATGAAACCGATTACCCAAGGGGCTGACAAAGCAAAAAACAAGACGCCTAGCTGTATTTGCGATCGAAATACATCTAGAGTGCTTCCTGGTTGATTGTCTAAAAATGTTGTAGATGACAAATCCCAAATTACCCAAATAATATTTTTCACAGCTATAAAAATTATTAATACAAGTAAGCTGCGGGTTTTTACATACAAAATTGCGTGTATGAAGGTTGCAATAACACTATATATAAAATTATAAGAAATTAGAGACAGTAGGAAAAAAGCTATTATTGCTCGGGTATTTCCCCATTTTGCCGCCCATCTGTGTAAGAAAATAGCTAGGAAAATAAAGGCAGAAAATATGGTAGATAGTGCATAATAGATAGCTAAATTCAAGTAGTAAAACGCTGGAAAAAAGGTTTTTGAACCTTTAATTAAAATACTGCTATTTCTATTATCACTCAGTATTTTTTCAACAAAAGAAGGTACAATAAAAGACAAAGGATAATAAAATATTCGGAATACACCTAGTGCGAAAACCACGCTAGCGATCGCAAGACCTACTAATGCCAACCACTGGTAGCGATCGGGAACTTTACCAACCAGATATTTAATTTCAATTCCCGCTAGCCTGCATTGTCGCCACACCAGAGCCAGTATCAAAATCGATAAATAAATTCCAAGTATTGCCTCAACTAATGGATCTAATGGTGTTTTATCGTCCAACGGTATCCCCCTTGTAGAGTTAATCATTCTTATTTGAACGTAAATGCCTATACCCAATAAGAAGTACCATCCAAATATATGCCGAACCTTGATGAGAAAAAAAGGATTGTCTTCGGGAGAGGGGATGTTAGTAACAGTCATGATTTTAATTAATTACTGGACTCGATATGGGTAGGTAAGGTGCTATTTTGGGCAATTTAACGTCAAATGTATTCACAGACTGCTGTTTGACCGTTAGATTTAGATCCCCCCTAGCCCCCCTAGCTTAGGTCGGGGGGAACCGGAAGTCCTCAAAGTCCCGGCGGGGGATGCGAGGGGGATCGCCCGGATTTGACTCGCCGAATTATCTAGGAACTTCAGCCGATCGCCTTTTACTGCAATACATCACCAACAGCGCAAACAACCCGATCCCAGCCAAATACTTCAACGGATCGGGAATTGCCGGATTTGGCGAGAAAAAACCCTCGATCGTACCAGCAATTAGCAGCATCGGCACAATTCCAAATACCAATTGTGCAGCTTGAGTACCGTAAAATTTCATGGCATCAGCACGACGATATTTGCCAGGAAAAAAGATGGCGCGGGCGATGATTAAACCAGCGCCGCCAGCTAAAAAAATCGCCGGCAATTCCAGGGAACCGTGAGGAAATACAAAGGCCCAAAAAGGGTAAGCTAAATTGTGCTGAGCTACTAAACTGGCGATCGCGCCGATCATCACTCCATTAAATGCCATAAGATAAACTGTGTAAAGACCGAAAACAATCCCTCCCCCAACAGCCGCAAAACATACGGATAGATTGTTAGTCATAATACCGCTAGAAGCTAAAGGTTCGATTCCCACAATTGAACCCATCCACAATTTCCCCTCATCGCGTACCGTTGTAATCAAATGTCCAGGAACTGCTAGGGACAAAAACACCGGATCTTGCCAAGCAAACCACCAAGCAATCAACGCCATTACTAAAAAAATACCCGTCGCAGTCGCCGTATAACCAAAAGTCTGCTGTACCGTAGCCGGAAAACCCCAGCGGCAAAACTCCACTACAGCTTCCCAATCTTGGCGGCGCGAACCTTGGTAAATTTGGGTGTAGCCGCGAGAAGTTAACCTTTGCAAATCTTGTAACAAAATATTACCGACTTCATTTGTCCTCGCCCTAGCCAAATCCGCCGAAACAGAACGGTACAAACTCGCTAATTCCGTGATTTCAGACGCAGCTAGGGACTTTAGCCCCTTTTTTTCTACTTGCTGTAAAAGAGTGTCCAACCGTTTCCAGTTGGGTTCCCGCCGCGCGATCCAACGTTTAATATTCATAAAGTTTTCTCTACGTTCTATTAGATATAGCTTAAGATAGTGGTAAATTTTCCGCCTCACACAACCACAACCATCCAGTCATGCCTAAAAAAAATCTTAGTTATTCTGGACAAACAGGCCCCTTGAGCGTCGGTAATGTTGTTAGTGCTAGCTTGCGGATTTACCGCGACCATTTTAAGTCATACTTTGGTTTGGCATTGGTAGCTTCTCTATGGTTGTTAGTTCCGATTTACGGTTGGGCTAAATATTCTGCTATCTCAGGACTCATTTCTCGTCTGGCTTTCGGTGAAGTTAGGGAAAAGCCAGAGACTGTCAGTGATGCTCGCCGTGAGGTGAACCCTCGGATGTGGAGTTTTTTCGGGGCGGGTATATTGACATTTCTGATTTACATGGGGGTATCCTTGGTAGGTGGGATCGCTATGGCAATATTGGCAGTGGGGGCGGCTGCTATCTTTCGGCAAAATTCCCCAATTGTTGCAGTTTTGCTGGTAGTAGTTACGGTCATTGCTTTCTTAATTATCTATATCCGACTTCTCTCTCGCTTGCTGGTTGTTGAGTTGCCGCTGGCGATCGAAAATAATATAGGTGCTAGTTCAGCAATCGGTCGCAGTTGGGAGTTAACTAAGGGGTCGGTGGGACGCATTCAGTGGATAGTTTTTGTGGGCATTTTGGTTTCACTCCCCCTCACAATTGTTATGCAGATACTTACTGTGAGCATTCAAAGTTTTTTAAGGGCAGTTTTGGGCGCAGAATCGGGTATATTTTACTTAGTTTATTATCTTATGATTTTGCCATTGAGCTTTGGCAGCAGTGCGCTTGTGACTCCTTTTTGGCAGGCTATGAAAGCGATTATCTACTACGACCTGCGCAGCCGCAAAGAAGGTTTGGATTTGCAAATCCGCGATCGCTAATTCAGCCTCAGTCACAACATAAAATTTGCTCAAATTTATGCGACTTTTTAATCGATTCACTCTCCACACTCCCGAAAGTGTAGAACTCGAATTTACTTTAGCGGGAATTGGCAACCGAGCATACGCATTGCTGATAGACTATATCATTTTAGGTTTGATTATAGTAGTGTTTCTATTAGGTGCGCTGATATTTAATTCAGTGTTGCTTGAGACGCTCGCAAAGTTGCTAGGAAGTACCAAGGGCTTAGCACTCTGGTTGATAGCAGTTCAGGCATTAATTGGTTTTTTCATTTATGTAGGTTACTTTGTATTTTATGAAACGGTGTGGTCTGGTCAAACACCAGGCAAGCGTTATGTCAAAATCCGAGTAATTCGGGATGATGGCCGTCGAGTCAGGCTTCAGCAATCAACACTAAGGGCTTTGCTGCGACCTTTTGACGACTTATTTTTTATAGGTGTATTTTTCATAGTGTTCAACCAGCGGGAAAAACGTTTAGGAGATTTGGTAGGAGGCACCCTGGTAATTCAAGAAGAACAACCTCTGACAACTGCTGCATTGAAAGTATCAACATCGGCTCAATCCCTAGCAAATAAACTGCTGATAGAAGCCGATATTTCCAGTTTGCTGCCCGAAGATTTTGCTGTAATTCGAGAGTATTTACAGCGGCGCGAAGGGATGATACCTAATGCCCGAAATGAATTGAGCAAACAACTGGCTACTCAAGTTAAACAAATCATAGGTTGGGAAAAAATGCCAACAAAAGTTGATGCTAATGTCTTTTTAGAGGCTGTTTATCAGGCCTATCAGCAGCAAGTTGACAATTAATATCAAGCCCGGTTAATTACTTATAAATCCACGGGCATAGGGAATTGGGCATTGGTCAATCGATTTTAGATTTTCGATTTTAGATTTTAGATTGACCCCACGGATAAATGCTCTTTCTTGAGGATTTTCGATTTTCGAAAAGGGATTGATTCCACGGATAAATCACGTGGCGGGTACCACCTTTGAAATTCTTGGTCATTAATCTGACTAAAGCAGGAATTATGCACTTACCCTCTGATTGGTCACCGGCAACTCTACAATAAACTCAGTTCCTTCGCCAACCTGACTGACGCAGCTCAGCTTGCCGCCGTGAGCTTGAACAATTACCTGATAGCACACTGAAAGTCCCAAACCAGTGCCTTTCCCCACAGGTTTAGTAGTAAAAAACGGGTCAAAAATCTTGTCTTGAATTTCTGCTGGAATGCCACAGCCGGTGTCGCGGATAGAGATTGTTACCCAGTCCGGCTCGCTTTGCCAACTGCGGATGGTTAATTCCCCCGGTTTGAGGGCTGAGTCGAGCGCATCTAAAGCATTGTCAATCAAATTATAAAATACTTGGTTGATTTGACTGGCATGACATTTGACGGGCGGCAAACTGCCGTATTGTTTGTCGATTTTGATATTGGTTTTTAGCTTATTTTGCAGCATCATGAAACTGCTTTCTAAACCTTCATTCAAATCTACCGCTTTTAATTCAGCGTGGTCTAAACGAGAAAAATTACGCAGCGTCGTCACGATCGAGCGAATCCTGCCGCTGCCTTCCCGCATTGAATTGACCAGTTTACCAAAGTCTTCTCGAATGTAATCCAGTTCTAGTTCTTCATTGATTCTGACTATTGCCTCCGCTGCTTCCGGGCAGGCATTCCCGGCCAATTCGAGAGCTTCGTTCAAGAGTTGAAAATATTCTTGAGCGTGAAACAAGTTAGCGTGGATGAAATTGTTGGCGTTGTTAATTTCGTGAGCAATTCCCGCTACCATTTGCCCCAAACCTGACATTTTTTCGCTTTGAATCAATTGCTGCTGTGTCGCTCGCAATTCTTGGAACGCTGCTTGCAATTGCTGGGTTTGAGCTTGAGATTTGACCGCAGCTTCTCGGACTTTACTGTAAAGTTCTGCTTGCTGAATGGCGATCGCCATTTGGTCGGCTAGCTGCGACAGCAGCTCCATTTCTTGCCGCTGCCAATTGCGGGTATCCCCGCACTCGTGAGCGATCAGCAAACCCCACAGTTTACCGGGAAATTTTAAATTAGAACTTCCGGCTGTAGGGATTGAATCTTCTTCACTTCGGGAGGTAACAATCGGGACAATCAGATTAGCTTTTACCTGCAAACGGTCTAAGAAATCAACGTGGCAAGACTCTAAACCGGCATTGAAAATATCATTAATTGCTTTGACTCGCCCTTGCTGGTAAAGCTCGGCGTAATCTCCCCGGAAACACTTATCCGCCCCCATATCTCCTAAAATTGAAGGCCAAGGAACCGTCATGTTTTCAACAACAACTTTTCCCTGCCAGTTGTCTTGAAACTGGTAAATAATTACTCGATCGCACTGCAACAGTTGGCGAACTTCCCTCACCGCTGTTTCCAGGATAGTTCCCAGATCCAGGGTACTGCGAATTTGGTTGCCGATCAGCCGCAGCAGCGATTCTCGTT
This sequence comes from Microcoleus sp. AR_TQ3_B6, assembly GCF_036702785.1. Lineage (NCBI taxonomy): Bacteria > Bacillati > Cyanobacteriota > Cyanophyceae > Oscillatoriales > Microcoleaceae > Microcoleus > Microcoleus sp. AR_TQ3_B6. Next base: position 49,051 of record NZ_JAUBVJ010000021.1, read on the forward strand.
CGGCTTGGCGCCGGGTTTTGCTGTAGAGTTTGGCTTGATTGATCGCGATCGCCAATTGCGATGCTACTCCTTCTAAAAGTTGCTGTTCCCAATGGGTCCATTCCCGTTCGCGATCGCACTGATGCAAGCCAATTATGCCATTCATTTCACCTTGATAGCGAGTAGCTACTGCCAGCATTGACTTAATTTCCAAAGCTTCGGCAATTTTTCTGGTTTGTGGGTTCAATCCCGGAAAATCGAGAAACTTCGTCACTGCTAGCGACTCTTGCTGAGACACGACAGCAGTCAAATGCGGATTGTCAGTCATCGGTACTTTCATGCCCAGTTGGATCGGATAGTCCCCCGTGTTGTACTCTCCCCGCGTGACTAAAGTTTTGTCTGTATTTGATTCTTTGACTAAAATGCTCACGCGGCTGGACTGTAGCGCTTGCCCCAGCAATCGGCAGGCCGATGTCAAAATTTCTTCTATGTCAAGTGTACTGCGAATTTCGTTATTAATTTGGTTCAGCAAGTTTGATAACTGAACTTGCTGCTGCATCTGCAAGATTAGGGCTTTTTGTTGGTCTACTTCCGGCGGAGAAAGACTTTCTTCCTGCCTCCAATTTTCATGTTCAGGCAACCGCGAAGTTACTCTCTGCCAGGGGTTTTCGTGTTCTTGTATTTTTAAAGACATATTTACTCAGCACTTGTACTGTATAGTGATCGATCATGGTTTTTTTAGACCTGTGCTTACCCCGCCAAGAGCCCGATCGCAGCTACCAGGACTTTTGGACTATCTTAAGACATTATAAAGGATGCAGCCTGAGCATAGCAATTATTTGCTTTACCAATATTTATATATATAAAGTATGCGCTCTGCCGCCGACAATACTAATTGGCGCGCCCCTTGAACTTGGTCTGATGTCAAATAGAGTTAACCGCCCGGTTAAGGGAAGAAAATTAATCTAAAATACCTCTTTAGTTATATCTTTGCGCGCGCCCTCGATCGACATGGAAAACTCAATTCCGGACAATTTTCCTTCGCCACCTTGTAGCCACAACCTTACATCTGGATTAAGAGGTAAAGGCCAGATTAAAATAGCTTTAGCGATCGGCAATTCGCGGCTGCACTGGGGATTATTTGCCGGCCAAACTCTGGAGAAAACATGGGATACAGAGCATCTCAATGCTGATGCTGTTTCCCGAGTCTCCGAGGAGGAAAAGGCAGAATATTTGGTGCAAACAGTAATGAGGTCGATCGAGGAAATATCTGCTCAAAATCTCCTTTGTCGAACTGCTACTGGCGCTTTTTCTAGTCCTCACACACTTTCTTTAGTTCCGCTGCCTCTAGTTTTAGCCTCAGTTGTTCCCCAACAAACAGCCATTTGGCAGAGTTATCCAGATGTCCGGATTATTACTTTAGACCAGTTGCCGATCGGGGGACTCTATCCTACCCTGGGAATTGACAGAGCTTTGGCTGTACTTGGCGCTGGCAACCAATTCGGTTGGCCAATTTTACTTATAGATGCTGGTACAGCTTTAACATTTACTGGGGCTGATGTCAATAGGTATTTAGTTGGGGGCGCCATCTTACCGGGTTTGGGTTTGCAGTTATCGTCGCTAGGTAAAAAAACCGCTGGATTACCCTTAGTCAGCTTACCAGAAAATCTGCCGCATCGCTGGGCGAAAGACACTGCTGGGGCCATTCAAAGTGGAGTTGTCTATGCGACGGTGGCAGGAGTTAGGGATTTTATAGAAGATTGGCGGTGTTTGTTTCCTGATAGCAAAATTGCACTCACGGGGGGCGATCGAACTTTGCTTTTAAAATACCTCACCGCCGCCTTTCCCCAGACGGCTTCCTGGGCCTTAATTGACGCACCAGAGGCTATCTTTTGGGGAATTAGCCTGTTGACTGTTGACTGTTGACTGTTGACTGTTACCAATTACCAATTACCAATTACCAATTACCAATTCACTTAGCAAATTCTCGAATATACTTAGCAACAATCTCCGGGACTTCCTGCGGCAAATTGCTTTTCCCAGGACTGACAAATTGCAGTTCGGCATTAGGAGCCAGAGCAGCATAGGATTGACACAGAGACGAAGCGGAGGGGGTATCTTCAGAACCGTGCAACAGCAAAACAGGCGCTTTCAGCAAAGGCAAATTCTCATCAACTAGCTCCGCTGTAATTTCGGCCGGCCGGCGCCGGAACAGCAACTCCACGGCAACTGGGGACTGCATCAACTGCTGTCTGAACTTTAGCAGTCCATCAATCTTGTTTTGGCGGCCGAGCAACTTAGCAATTGGATAGATCGATCGTAGCAACCAGAAAGCCAGCGGTGGTTTGCTGTAAAGCCAGTTAGCCGTCTGCCACCGCCCCCGCCGGTTGCCAACTTTGACGCCTTCAGGGGCCAACAACACCAAACCCTGAACTCTCGCGGGATATTTGATAGCGTAGCTGGCAGCCACCCAGCCGCCCACAGAGTGACCGATTAAATAAACCTCTCGCAGCTTCAAAGTATCGAGGTATTGGGCGAGACATTCTACTTCCAGATCGATCGAATAATGAATATTCGGGCGTTCCGAGTCGCCAAACCCCAGCAAATCCGGTGCGAAGCATTGGTAGTAGGGGCTCAAATGTTCGATCGTCCTCAGCCACTGACTGCTGTCGTGCCAAGAACCGTGCAAAAATACTAAATTCGGGCCTTGACCGACTTCGTGCCAAAAGATTTGCCCTACAGAGAGTTTGACCCGAGAATTGCGTAGCGGTGAGTACATCCGGTTAAATATTTAGCAATAAAAAGATGATTAATTTAATGTTCAGAGATTGTGAATAAAAGTAGGAAAACATTAAAAATTAATTCCACCCAGGACCAGAGAACTTTTGACGGCTTTGGTAATTTCGGACTTGGCTGCACCAATTTAGATGCCCCGCCAGTTTACGCCAAAGTGGTCAGGCCTTGAAAATAGTCCTGTAAGTGCTGGTCGTTATCATGGCTGAGCGTGCCCGGAGGCAGCGATGCGGGCAAAAAAGCCTCAACCTCGCTAATTTCCAGCGTATCCTGAACTTGCATCTTTCCCTGCACCTCTGCTGCTACCACGATACAAATCGAGTGCAGGCGAGGATCTCGCGAGGCAGCCGAATAAACGCCCACCAAGCGACGGATTTTGACTAAATCGAGTCCTGTTTCCTCCGCTAATTCCCGACGCACTGTCGTCGGAATATCCTCTCCCCAATCCACCATACCTCCGGGCAGTCCCCAGCGACCGTTGTCGCGGCGGCGAATTAACACAATTCGCCCGTCAGGCAATACGGGAATCACCGCAGTACCAGTGACGGGATGTCGAAAAATTAGCCCCAGCACAGTTTGTACAATTTGCCACAATCGACGCATAAACTCAAAAGCTTGTTTAGGAGAAAGTAATTTCAGACTTCCTAGCTCTGGGATCGGGAGTCTTAATTTTTAATTTTTCATTCACGCCCCTAGTCTGGCAAGTCTGCTAATATCTCCGCTGCTTGACACTCTGGGCCCTAGAAGGGCGAAGATTCTTGGGTCATGAGGGAACGAGTGCTTAACCCCTCGCCAAGCATCTGAACCGTATGTCCTACGGCTGCAAGTCCACGTTGCCTCACTACTTGAGCGGAGGCAACGTCCCTATCAATTTCATATCCACATTCGCCGCACCGATGAATCCGTTGGCTTAACTCTTTCTTGCCCGTATGATGGTTGCAATTCGGGCAAATTTGACTGGTTCCATCCGGATTCACCTTGGCAAAATAGACTCCCCGCTTCCAGCATATCCACTCTAGGATTGAGAGAAACTCTCCAAACCCGGAGTCTAGGGTGTGTTTGGAAAACATCCCTTTCGCCCAAGCCTTAAAGTTCAAGTCTTCAGCAAATATCATTCCAGCTTCGTCGCAGAGTTTATGCGCCAACTTGAAATGAAAATCTTTGCGAGTGTCGCGAATATGTTCGTGCAACCTAGCAACTTTGGCTTGCGCTTTTTGCCAATTGTTTGACCCTAATTTTTTGCGACTAGCTCGCTGTTGAAGCAATTTCAGCTTCCCTTGGAGGTCTACAAAAAATCGAGGTCTAGCGATTTGCTCTCCCGTTGAAGTTGCCAAAAAACTTTTTAACCCTAGATCTATACCCACAGCTTGCCCGTGTGGCATGACATGGGGAACACCAACATCGGCTTGCAACGTTAGCATCACGTACCAACCGGATCCCCGTTTTACCAATTGCGCTTGCTTAGCAACAAAACCGTCCGGGATAGGACGAGACATTCGCATTTTGACCCAACCCGCGCCAGGAAGTTTAACTTGATTTTGTTTGACGGGATTGACACCCAACTGAGGGAATAGCAGCGAGCGCATTCTCCCCTGTTTTTTGAACCGAGGAAAACCTCTTCCTGACTCCCACATCCCAATGAAAGCTTTCTCCAACCTTCTCAATACCTGTTGCAGTATTTGAGAATGCGCGGCATTGAGGTTAGGGTTGTTTTTTCTGGCTTGAGTTAAAGCTTTGCACTGGGAAGCAAATGTGGGTCGGGGGGCATCTGCTGGAATGATGTATTCAGTCTTGAGACTGCAAGCGTCTATCCGGCACGACCTTGAGTTATACCAACCCTTGCGCTCGGCTAGCGCAAAATTCCAGACCTTGCGAGCCGTTTCTAGCCACATCTCGTAGGTCTGGATCTGCTGTTGCGTTAGCTTTAAAGCGTAGGTATAAGTCAGGTTTAGCATTTCTCAAGTGTATATTAAAAACAGCCCTGCTATTTTTAAGGCTTCTTTTTGATTAAAAGTCCCCCTAAAAGGGGGAGGCTTTAAACCCATTATTTTCGGTAAACATCTTCAATCCTACCATCAGGGTCGATCGCGATCGGTCGATCGAATAATTCCCATAAATTCTTTTCCCATAATTTTTTTGACTCCGTACCAGCCGTAGTTTGCCTGCGCGACTTCGGGCTTTGAGTCGCACAGCCTGGGGTATTATCCCGAGGGTAAAAGTACAGTACAACTCGTCGCCCTCGAAAATCTGCAAGAATGTGGGCCCCGGAGGTCTCGCGGGTGGGGCAGGCCCAAGACAGGAGCGTGAGTCACGGTACCTTACCGTCCTTTGTCGTATTTGTCAAGAGTGTATAAAACGCTTGAGATTGAAAACATTGCGTCCCGATCGCGCCTGGATGCCAAGCGACTTGAATCCCCGTGTTCTTTTTTCGGGGTCTGGTGCTGGGTGTGCTATGATCGTCATCGGTCTAAAATTGAGTATAACTAGACAACGTAAAAACTTAACTGGATTAGTTGAGTGCGTAGTCACACCTAACGGTGTTGCGGTTTAGGAAAGCTAAATTTGAACAAAACCTAGCTACATTAAAGAGAACTGATCGAGTACGGTAGGGCATATCGGAATTCACGCTTGGGGAGAAGACACTTATAATGCGGCGGTCGCAATCCTGTCGCAAGCAAGTGGCTTCGCTGAACCAAGAATCTAAGTCACCAAGAGTGCCACAGAGTGTCAACCTTAAGAATCCCCGGGCTTTGACGCCCGGGGAATGTCAATGTTTATTAGTGAGGTCAGAATGGCTAAGCGCCGCAATCTCAAGAAAGAGAAGGCACAACGAAATCAAGCATACGCTCGCAAGTTTCGCAAGCGGAGAAATCAAGATATGTTCTCCAACAAGAGAAGGCGATTTGACGGTGGCAACGGTGGCGGCATGGGCGCCATGAGCGGCGGCAGACAGGACAAAGACATGGCTGCTGCTGAAGATTAATTGAGTCAGGCTATCTGCCGAACTTAGAACCAGAGTGGACAACACGATCGTTTTAAGGAGAGATAGCCAGCCGGAATTTGTCCAATAACTCCACGATGTTTAGGCGATCCGATCGCGCGCAGCGATAAGTGATTTTTTCACTTGTTCAAACCCGGTACCCCCGTAACTATTGCGAGCCGCCACCACTTGCTGAGGTGCGATCGCGCTGTAAATGTCTGTATCAAAGGCTGGGTGCAAGTCTTTCCACTCCTCAAGTGTCAAATCTTTGAGGAGTTTGCCCCCCGAGAGGCAAGTTTTGACGACTTTGCCTACGAGGTTGTAAGCTTCCCGGAAGGGAACGCCTTTGGCGGCCAAGTAGTCTGCTACGTCTGTAGCGTTAGAAAAGTCTTCGGTAACGGCCGCGGCGAGGATCTCGCCATTAAACGCGATTCCTTCCCGCAGCAAAATCGTCATTGCTTCCAAGCAACCCTGTACCGTTCTCACGGTATCAAACAAAGCCTCTTTATCTTCTTGCAAATCTTTGTTGTAGGCCAAAGGAAGTCCCTTCACTACTACCAACAAGGCTTGCAAGTTACCGAATACCCGCCCCGCTTTGCCCCGCACCAACTCCGGCACGTCGGGATTTTTTTTCTGGGGCATGATGCTAGAACCCGTAGCGCAGCTATCTTTGAGCGTAATAAATCCAAATTCGTGAGAAGACCACAAAATCATTTCTTCTGACAAGCGGCTCAGGTGTACCATAATCAAGCTGGCGGCAGCGAGAAATTCTATGGCAAAATCTCGATCGCTCACTCCATCTAAGCTGTTAGCATAAACCTTGTCAAATTGCAAGAGCTCAGCAGTATAATGTCGGTCGATCGGGAAAGTCGTCCCCGCCAGGGCGCCGCAACCCAAAGGCGAAATATTCACCCGCTTGTAGATATCGCCGAGGCGTTCCCAATCGCGATCGGTCATTTCAAAATAAGCTAACAGGTAATGAGCCAAACTGATCGGCTGAGCGCGCTGCAAATGAGTGTAACCCGGGATTAAAGTTTCCACGTTACGATCGGCAATGTCGAGCAAAACCCCTTGAAATTCCCGCAATTGATCTCGAATTTCTGCAATGCGATGGCGCAAATACAATCGAGTATCAGTACCTGCTTGGTCGTTGCGCGATCGGGCCGTGTGCAGCTTTTTCCCCGCATCTCCCACGATCTCCGTCAGCCGCTTCTCTACAGCGAAGTGAACGTCTTCTGCCTCAACTCCCGGTACAAAAAGCCCTTGGCGGTATTCGGATCGGATCTGTTCCAAACCATTGACTAACTGTTCGCCTTCTGCTGCGGAAATAATCCCCGTTTTTGCCAGCATTTTAGCGTGAGCGACAGAACCCGTCAAGTCGTACTCAATCAATTCAATATCGAAGCCAATACTAGCATTGAATCGGGCGATCGCCGGGTGCAGCGCCGATTCAAATCTTTGACTCCAAGTTTTTTGTTGTGTTGTCATTGCTCAAGCTAAAACTAGATTATATATCTCTTGCAGAAGTCTATAAAAACCGATTTGTAGCAAAGACTTTAGTCCTTCCTCCGGTTTGTAGTCTGGACTAAAGTCATCCCTCCCAAATTCGGCAAGAAAAAACTCACGTCCTGACCACCAACTTTTTATACATCTGTTGACCCCAAAAAACTGAAGTCTTGACTACAAAATTGTGAAACTTTTGCTGCATCATAAAGAAGTCAAGTTTTGGCGAAAAACCTTTTTAATCCGTTCCCGATACCTTCAAAGACAATAACTCTAAGGAATAATCCCTTTAATGAACCAGCCAACAAAAACACCTATAAAAAAAGCTCCTATTTGACCAGTGGAAACAAAATTGTTCCAAGCTTTTTGGAAATCCGCAAAAATGTCGTAGCTTTGACCCAAAACCACCGTCGAGTTCAAATGAGATTTCAAAACTAACAGGTTAGCAGCATCGTTCCAATTTATCGAGCTGGTTAATCCAGCAGTAATTTCCGGCATTAAATTAACTATCATGGTTATTTTCTCCTGAAGAAGCTGTTAGCCTAAGTACAACCAGTGTCATGTCATCTTCATTGCGATTGCCGATGCCGATAAACTGGTGAACCCGATCGAACAAATAATCCAAAATTTCTTCAGAATGCTGATAATTTTGACAGGCCCACTGAAAAGCCGAGGTCAAGTTATCCTCATCAAACCGATCGCCCCTTTGATTAGCAGCATCCGTAAATCCATCTGTGTAATAAATAATAGTATCTCCTGGCTGCAATTGAACATGGGCTTCTTGGTAGTGGGAATCAGCCTCCAGCCCAATTAACATTCCCTCCAAAGTATCGAGCTGAAGAATCGAATTAGTTGCAGCTTGCCACAGCAAAGGCGGATGGTGAGCTGCATTGCTGTAAGACAGAACGCGAGTTTTCGGGTCATACTCCGAATAAAACAGAGTCACAAAACGGTGGGAATTTTCCAAATCCGCGTGCATTACCCGGTTTAAATGTTGCAAAATTCTCGCAGGCGAGTGCCGGTTCAAAACCTCGGCTCGCAGCATACCCCGTGTCATCGTCATCAACAGGCCAGCCGGCACTCCTTTGCCCATCACATCGCCGATCACAATGCTCCAGCGACCCTTGTCGATTTTGGACTTGAGATTTTTAATCAGGGATGGGGGGTGTTCCCCCTCATCTTCCTTGCCGATCGGGTCATAGTCAGCGGGAATAAAATCATAATAATCTCCGCCAACCCTGCTAGCAGTTTGGCAGCGGGCGGCCACGTCAAGGCCGGGAATTTTCGGACAACTGCGGGGTTGCAGCCGCAATTGAATTTCCGCCCCGATTTCTAACTCTCTGTCTAAGCGGTCTTTTTCAGCCAACTTAACAGTAAGTTCATCTTTGCAAATCGCCACGGCGGTTTGATCCGCCACCAACCGAACTAATTTCTGTCTGCTGGGAGTCCAGAGATATTGCGGGTCACTGCTAAAAACATAAAGCCGTCCGCATTCCAAATTCTTAACTAAAATTGGCGCCCCAAACAAATGAACATCCGGGCCCAAATAACGGCCGACTTGCAGGTCGAGACTAGAGGTTTGCCCAGAGGTTTCCGAAAAAGATGCAGCATTCGCGCCCGCACCTGCTGTAGCTTGCCTGGTGGCTATTTCCAGCGCTTTTCGCATATCTTGGCACTGCCGTCCTTCCTGACAGTGCAACTGCTGGAACCTGACTTGACCGTTGGGTTTAAAAAGCACTAAAGCTCCCCCGTCGGCGTCAGTAACGCGAGTCGCCACCAAAGGCACCAACTCCAAAAATTGGTTGAGATTGTTAAAACTGCGCAGGGCAAATCCCAGCGAACCCAACATATCTTGAACGTTGTGCTGGTATCGGTGCAAGCGCGCCACCAGTTCTTTGAGGGCAAATACTGGCGTCGCGTCGGTGGAATTGCGACCCTGAGGGCGGTCAGCAGGTTGAGGTGAGGGGCGAGGCAAAGGCACAGCAGTCATATTAAATTTGTGATTTTCGATCTTAGATGGAAAAGGAAGGATTGAGGACTTACGGACCACTTGAACAGAAACCCGTTTTTTTTCGATCAAGTAGTTTGGTTTGAGCAAGTAAGTTGGGCACGCCGGACATTGGTATCAACTTAAGTCTGAAATTCTTAAGAAATCTCGTTTATAGCTGAGTCTATATCCCCCTAAATCCACGGCCCTTGCTTTACTTGGGGGGCCCAACCGACCGCAGCGGCTCCCCGAATCGTTGCGGGGACTTTGACCATTTTCTGCCCCCCCGACTATCAGGGGGACGCCAGGGGGCTCGGGAAGACTTTGTAATCAGACAGCAGACTGATACTAAATTTGAGCTTAATTTGACACGCTTTGATATCAAATCCCTTAGCATCGGAATAATAAATTCTACTTGACGGTTGACAGTTGACAGTGACCCGTCAACCGTCAACCGTCAACATCACGGACGGTGTAACCGTCCATGATATGACTCGCGCTTTGATCCCAACCAAGTAATAAATGAACGAAGGTATTGTTTCTAGATATTTAGTTTTTACTCGCCACCGGGTGGCGATCGGCGCAAGTCCTGCGATGGTAGTTTAAGGTTAAGGATTTGAGATTTTGAACCTCTGTATCCGCCTCCAAAAATGGGGACGACCACAGATACCTCATCAATCTAAAATCTAAAATCTAAAATCTAAAATCGAGTAGGGCTTCCACAAATTCGTAACTAGAAAACGGACGCAAGTCTTCGATGCTTTCCCCGACTCCAATAAACCGGATTGGCAGACCAAGCTGCTGCACAACAGCTAGGGCAACACCACCTTTAGCAGAACCGTCGAGTTTTGTCAATACTACTCCGCTTAATTTTGCCGATTCTGCGAATACTTCTGCCTGTCGCAAACCATTTTGACCGAGTGTGGCATCCAAGACCAGTAGAGATTCTACGGTAGCGCCTGGAGCTTTCTTATCTACAATGCGACGGATTTTACTTAATTCGTCCATCAGATTTTTTTTGTTTTGCAGGCGGCCTGCGGTGTCTACGATCAGCAGTTCTGTGCCTCGGGCGCTGGCGGCGGCGATCGCATCAAACACAACAGCAGCCGGATCGGTATTCTTCCCGGGGTTGGCAATAATTTCGACCCCACTGCGGGAGCCCCAAACTTTCACCTGTTCGACGGCGGCAGCGCGGAAAGTGTCGGCGGCAGCAATCAGGGTTTTGTAGCCGGATTTTTGAGCAATGTGCGCTAGTTTGCCGATCGTCGTAGTTTTGCCCGCACCGTTGACTCCCACGATTAACCAGATGTTGAAAGTGTCTTTTTCCGGGGCAAATGTCAGGCTGTAGGCGGGATGAAGGGCGGCGGTGGAGGCACAGGGAGCGTCGAGAATGTCGCGCAGGATGGTTTTGAGGTAGGCTAGAGCCTGTTCTGGCGGCAGCACTTCTTGTTTGAGTCTTTCTTGGAGGCGAGTGATAATGATGTCGGTGGCTGCGACTCCGACATCGGCTTGTAGCAGCAAAGTCTCAATTTCCGCTACCGCGTCTTGATTGAGCGGGCCTTGACCGACGATCGCCTTTAGTTGATTAATTAAGCTGCGGCGAGTTCTTTCTAAGCCTTTCCGCAGTTTTTGCAGCCAAGTGATTTCTTCAACGGATACTTGGTCTGGGCGGCGGCCTTGACTGGCTAAGATTTCTGAAGACCACAGGAAGCCTTCGTCAAAGGCGAAACCGGGAATTTCTTCGATAATTGCGGCTCTTTCGGCGGCGGCTGCAATTGCCTCTGGTTCTTCAATTGCGGTTTCTTTGAGGCGTTCGATGCGCTCCATCCGATCTGCCTGAGCTCTGGCCCAAAACGGCAGGGCTTCGGCTACTTCGCCGTCGGATGGGAGTGATTCGGTTTCTACAACCTCAGTTGCAGGTTCGGCAATTTCTATATTTTCTGCTGTAACTTCTAATTGTTGAGCCATAGGTGCAATGTCGATCGCCCCGGCTGTTGGTTGCAGAGTTTCTGCAATTTCTGCAGGCTCTGCTGCATCGAGTTCGATCGCATCGGTAGCTTCAAGTGCCGAGAAAGGTGCTGCCACTTCTAGAAGTTCTGCAACAGTTGGTGCTGTGGGTGCTGGTTCGAGTTCGGGAGCCTCCCTTACTTCAATAGTCGGCGCTTCTGCAACTTCTGCAACTGTCGCGATTTCTGTGGAGGCTGCGGGAACCTCGGGCCCTGCTGTCTCTGAAACTTCTGTTTCGGGCTTTTGCTGTTTTTGAATATTTTTGTAAGCAGCTTTAGCCCAATTGAGATAATCTTCGGCTACAGCAGGAGAGCTTTGGTCTGTTGTATCTGTTTGAGGCTCAATCGGTGCGGATTTTGCCGGCTCATCTGGCGGCTGTTCGGGGGGTGTCTCTTGTTCAGAAGATTTGCTTTCGCTGTACTGGCGACGAAACCAATTAAAAACCATAGGAAATTGGGAATATAGTTATTAGTCCCTAGTTTAAAGCGGATTGCCGATTGCTGATTGGTGATTGCGGATTGCTCATGACTCCGCCTCAGGTGCGCGGCCGTTCGGGCACCCTACAGACTGCGGGGTAAGGTGCGCGGCCGTTCGGGCACCCTACAGACTCTTGAGTGATGGTTGAGGACTACTGATTAACAACTTCTGCGTTGATTTTATCGACTACTCGGCGGAGGACTCCGTTGATAAAGCGATGTCCTTCGTCGCCGCTGTAGCGTTTTGCGAGTTGGACGGCTTCGCTGACGCTGACTTGTTCGGCTAAGCCGAGATATAGGATTTCGGCGATGGCGATTCTCATGATATCTCGATCGATCCGGGCCAAACGTTCTATTTGCCAGTCTACCAGCGCTTCCGAGAGCAATTCGTCAATTTGAACACGGTTGGCGCTGACTTTCGTCAGGATTTGCAAAGCATAGGTGCGGACATCTTGCTGGTTGGCTAGCTGGATCAGTTCTGGAAACTCCATTGCGGAACCGAGACGGTTGATCGCGGTTTGGGCGAGTTCCACTGCTTCCCGCACCATTGCCCTAGAACTTTGTATATCGGCAGCGCGGATTTCGCTCGCCAGCAGTTTGTCGCTACTCCGCTGCACTTCGGATGCTGCTGCTTCTAGGGCTTCTTGAACTTCTGTTGTCAGGGCGCGGATGGCGGCGAGGACAACATCTTGCAGTTTCTTGGCTTCTAAGAGTTCTGGATTCGTCGGCAGTTGGCTGATGCCGAGGAGGGCGAGTTCGCGTGCTGTTTCGCGGGCTTTTTTCATAGTTTTTAGATAACAATTGAGAATTTAGGAAGTTTTTCGATCGCGCGCGGACTTGAACTTTAGCAGAAAACTCAACTAAAAGCGGTACAATACTAGCCGTCTGACTCGCCAGCGGCGGGTAGTTTACAGATACTTAGCCCTCAAACCCAAGATTTATGCTCGAAACCGGGTTTCTGAGTATAGGCTTTCTCGGTTTGGGCTGGTTTTGTCCAAATTTTATCTGCTATGGAGAAAGTTTACACGACCGGCGCGGGTCACTAAAGATGTCTTGGTTCACTCTTCTTCGACTGGGACGGGCTGGTATCTTGATTCGGATACTAAGGGTTCGAGTGTTTTGCCCTTGATTTTTTCGGGGGTTACGGGAACTGAGTTGCTGGGGTTGACGATGCCACCAGAGATGATGACTTTAAAGGCATCTTCGATCGACATTGACAAATTGACTACATCTGCCTCCGGGACTATAGCGTACCATCCAGTGGTGGGATTGGGAGTGGTGGGGATGAAAATGCCGATCGGGGTTTCGCCCGACAGGTGAGGCGGCATATCGTTAGTCTCGATCGTACCGGTCACAAATGCTAAAGTCCAGACTCCCCGGCGGGGATATTCCACTAACACCACGCGGCGAAATTTGTCGTTTGATTTGAGGAGGGTTCCCAGCAGTTGTTTGAGGGTTTTGTAAACCGAACCCGCTAAGGGAATTGCCTGCAACAGCCGTTCGCCAAAGTCTAGCAGCCACTTGCCGAAAATGTTGCGGGCCATTAAACCGATGATTAATATGCTCAGCAGGGGTACAGCCAGCCCTACTAAGAGATTTAGCAGATTCACCAAAATCGGGTTGAGTCCGTCAAAAGGGTTGATCTGCTTGGGAATTTTGGTGAGAAAATTGATCACCCAACTGGCGACGGTAATTGTCAGCCAGATGGTGGTAGCTAAGGGAATCACTACCAGTAGACCTGCGATCAGGTCGTTTTTTAAGTCTTGTTTGATGCGTTGGAGCACGGCGGGTCAAATCTCCTCGTAACTGATTGCCAATAAGGTGAACAAACCTGAGAATGACGGCTCAAGCGCCCTAACTCGTAGACGAGTATAGGGTGGACTTCTGAGCTAATCCTGCGTCTACATAGGAAACACACAGGCTCGCTTTAATCACTCTCCGCCCGACAGCAATGTTTTTAACATTAATCGCAGCATTCACATCCCGATCCAATTCCCAACCGCAGAGGTGGCAACTATGCCATCTGTTTGCAATGGTTTTAGGGATGCGAGTACCCCAACTAGAACAGTTTTGGGTTATGCCGTTTGGATGCACAGCTATAGTCATCTTGCCAGCACTTTTGGCCTGGCCTGCCACAATAGCTAGAAATTCACTCCAACCAGCATCTCGAATAGATTTCGCAAACCTAGTTTTCGCCCAACCTTTTACATTCAAGTCTTCAAAGCCAATTACGTGGTACCTATCAAGTAATTGCTTTGCCGTCTTGTAATGAAAATCTTTACCTTGGCCAGCCACTTTCTGATAATGTCTAGACCCAAGTTTAACCGCCTTACCTCTGCGATTACTGCGTTTCTTCTTACGAGAAACAGACTTGTTTAATCGCTTTTTAACCGCTCCAGCTTTCCTGGCCAACTGAGGAATTGGCACTGTATCGGCCTCACTGGTATTCAAAAAATCCTTGAGTCCCATATCAATGCCCACTACCTTTTCACGATTGAAATCAGGGCTAATTACTGGCACTGATTCATCTTGCAAAGTTAAGGTCACATAGTAGCCATCAGCAGCAAATACGATAGTCGCAGTTTTGATTTTGAAGCCATCAGGAATAGGATGATCCAGGATAATCTTCACATCACCAATTTTGGGCAATGTGATGCGATTACCTTTAATGCAGTCCTGCTGCATCTGGGTGTAGGTGAAGCGGTGATGTCTGCTTCTACCTTTAAAGCTTGGCTTGCCAGAACCCTTGTCTGACGAATCCGCCTTGATATACCTGTCAAAAGCTTTCTTGACTCTCTCAATGCAATTGAGCAATACCTGAGAGTGAATGCCTGCGTATGCAGGGAATAGCTTTTTGGTATTCAGTAAGTCTTTCTTCTGCCAATAATAGTCAGGTTGTTTGACTATTGGAGCGATACTGCATGATACAAGAGAGCAAAAATTAACGGGACTTCCAGTGGACTCAAACCAGTTGAACTGCTCTGGCCGCCTCCAGTTATACTGCATACGCAACAAGCCTAGCCAATCGTCAAATTGACTGGCTTGCTCTTTGTTCGGGCGTAATTTGTACTGATGGGCTGTTATCATGACATAATTGTACCATATATAAGCCAGTAAATACAATGAAAAAGATTACTTTTCAGCTTTCGGACAAGGAGTTTGAATTGCTTGAATCATATTGTAGTGAGACAGAAAGAGGAAAAACAGAAGTTTTAAGGGAGTTGATAAGAAGCTTAAAAGTTACCTCTAAAAGCGAAGATAATTGTTCGTCTGCGGGGTGTCGAACCCCTTGACAAGCGAATTTCAAAGGTGGTACCCGCCACGTGATTTATCCGTGGAATCAATCCCAAATCGAAAATCGAAAATCCTCAAGCCTTCGCATTTATCCGTGGGGTCAATCTAAAATCTCAAATCTAAAATCTAAAATCGATTGACTCAGGCGCCTTTCATCCCGACGCTCACCTGAGTACAGGTAGAGCGCGGGGTTTCCCGTTTAGGAGAAGGAAGAAACTCCACGAGCGAAGAGTGAAATTGACCATTTTTATAGTTTTCCATCCGACCTTTGAGCACCCTTTCTTCAGGGAAGAGTTAGGGGGTAGTGACTCCTTGTCCTGTACTTGTATTGTAAAGAATTATTGCAAATTAGTGGCTGTCTTTAATATGCGCGATCCCTGAACCACTTTACCCTATTGTATATTTTAAGACAATTTAGCTCCGCAGCGAACAAATAAGCTCACAGCAGCGTTGAGGCTGATGGAGGCGGGGCGTTTCCTGTAGAGTGCTTTTGGGCTTCTTCCACCCATGAATTTTGAGGGTGGGGCGGGTTAAGCTGCTGCACCATCCTAGATTGTCTATTATGTTCGAGGGTCCGAGGGCGAGAAGGGGACAGGGGGAGAGGTTTTGACGACTGGGGAATACGGCATTGAAATATGAAGTTTAATAAATGCAGAACACCCCACAGGGAAAATCAAATTTTTGTGGAACAAGCCAAAAAAGCTGTGATTGAGAAAGGGGACATATCTTAGGTTAATTTTTGTAAAAGATAAGATCCTTGTTAGACTATTTGATTATAGTTTGAAAAGCCGTAAAATATACAGTCCTAGACGCATTCCGACGCCTCGAAATCGGTTTTTTTACCGAGTGTGCGGGTTCGGACGAAGTCTAATCGTCCATCAAACCCGCTTTCTGGCCCGCCATGGGTACAGAACTAATATAGTCAAATTTATTTCCGGTGGCGGGAGTCCCCAAAAAATAGCTTATGTTTAAGACAGCAGGACTGTTTGAAGAAAACCCTATTCAGGGAAATGTTGCGGGTGTTTCAGCGGGAATACCAGACTTATTTGGCAGTAAGTTCGATCGCTTAAATCAAAGTAGCAAAATTGCCGTAGGCGATACCAAGGCTTTATTTGATACCAGCTACAATTTGACTCAAAAATTAGATTGGGAGGCTGCTGCGACTGGTAGTGCGATCGACCTTTTGGATCCCTTCACCAACTTCGGCCTGCCGCCGTCAGCAGACGACAATCTTAAATTTGATAGTAGTCTAAAATCCCAGACCGATGTCTCCACTCAAGTTCACAGAGACGAACTCACAGGGATGAATTTTGCTGTTGGTGATAGTAGTGGCGGGCCCGAACTCACGCAATCCCGAACTTCTTCCCTATTACCTTCGGAAAAATGGGCTTTCAATTTTAAAGATTACACCATCGACCACCAAGGTTTGAACACCCTAAATATCAAAGTTGATTACGGCTTAAAACCGGGAATTACCAAAAACGAATATCCAGATTTTGTGCCTATTTACAAAAGTATTGATAACTTCCTATTTAACTACCCGAACGAAACAGATTTTTGGGAAATTGTTAACAAAAATTTGACAGCAAAGGTGCTTGATGAAAATCCGGGACTAACAGATATTAGCATTCAACTTGAAGTTTTGCCAACAGATAGATTGCCCTACGATCGCACAAGTACAGTTTTCCGCAGTCGTTCCGGTCAACTCAAAGAAGATGGTAATTTATCCTTGAAAGACTACGCAATTAATCACCAAGGATTGAACAAGATAAATATTGATATAGGTTACCAGTACAAGCCGGAAATCACCCCCAATGAATATCCAGATTTTCGGCAAATTTACAAGAGCATTGATAACTTTTTAATCAACTATCCGAACGAAACAGATTTTTGGGAAATTGTCAATAAAAACTTGACTCAAAATATCATCAATGAAAATCCTGCCTTGGCGGCAATTGATATCAATCTTAACGTTTTGCCAAGCCAAAGCTTGCCCTACAACCGCACCAGCAAAGTTACTCGCACTCAACCCAGCAATCCTCAAGGAACTTTCCTAGTTGGCAATACCAGGGGAAATAATGTACTTCGTTTTGACGGCAATACCGGCAATTATCTAGGCGAATTTATTCCACCGGGAAGCGGGGGTTTGTCCAATCCCGATCAGATCGTTTTTGGACCCGATGGCAATGGCGATAATAAGTCAGACATTTACGTTGCTAGCGGCGAAGAACCCGGAAATTCCGGAGAACCGACAGCATCTGCCGTATTGCGGTATGACGGAATTACTGGCGCATTTATTGACAAGTTTGTCAGTGATAATCCGAACACGGCAGCCGATGAAACTGGCGGATTGTCTCGCCCTTACGGTTTAGCTTTTGGTCCTGACGGTAATTTTTATGTCAGCAGTTTTTTGAGCGACCAAATTCTCCGATACAACGGCAAAACAGGACAGTTTATTGATGTATTTGCTTCGGGAAATCAGCAAGCGGGAGGATTGAATGGCCCGAACGGTTTACTGTTTGCTCCTGATGGCAATTTGTACGTGACAACCCAGGGGAGTGTTGCTCGCGATGGTAAAGCAGATTTTAGCGCTGGTTTCCTCAGTCAGGTGCTGCGTTACAACCCGCAAACCGGGCAGTCAAGTATCTTTGCTTCGCCCGATCCTTCGCCTCGCAGTCAGGGATTTACAAGTCTTTTGGGAATGGCAATCGGCCCCGCTGACGGCGACCTTTATGTCAGCGATTTTGCTAACGATATCAGGCGCTACAATTTAAAAACCGGGGAATTGGTCAAGGTTTTATCTACCAATTATACTGATACTTCGCCCAGTAGCAATTATCTAGGTAGTTTGGCTTTTTCGCCGATCGGCAATTTGTTTGTAGTGGGCTTTGACAACCGCGCTAATGCTAACAATGCCGGCGCTGTTTTGCGGTATAATGGCAAGACAGACGAACCGCTGCCAATATCGGGAAATCCTGGGTCGAGTAACAGTTCTATTTTTGTCCCTCCCGACAGCAAGCTACAGCGTCCAATAGGAATTTCTTTCTTTCCGTCCGATGCTAAACTGACGCAGAAATGGAATTTTACCTTGGCAAATTACCCAATTAATCATCAAGGGTTAAACAACCTGAATATTGATGTAAATTATAAGTACAAAGACGGGATTCAAAATTCTCAGTATCCTGATTTTGTGCCGATTTACAATAGTATTGAAAATTTTTTAGTCAACTACCCAAACGAAACGGATTTTTGGGAAGTTGTTAACAAAAATTTGACCGAAAAAGTGCTTGCTGACAATCCGACCATTTCGTCGCTGACGGTTAATTTAGATGTTTTACCGACAAACCGATTGCCTTACGAGCGCAGCAGTACCGTTACTCGCACTCAAGATGGTAAATTAGGTGAAGCCTGGGATTTCAAGATTCCTAATTACTCGATCGCTCACCAGGGTTTGAATAACCTCAATATTGATGTCAAATATCAGTACAAACCCGGAATTAGGCAGGATGAATATCCAGACTTTGTGCCGATTTACACAAGCATCGACAATTTCTTGACTAATTATCCCAATGAAACGGATTTCTGGGAAATTGTTAATAAGAGTTTGACGCAACAGGTGCTGGCCCAAAATCCGGCTTTGGATTCCTTGCAAATTGGTCTGGAGGTTTTGCCGACTAATAGATTGCCTTACAATCGAGCTAGTATTGTGTCGCTCGCTTAGCCTCTAATTGAAAATTAGATCGATTCCGGTTGCACCGTCCGTGATTGTTGACTGTTGACTGTTGACTGTTGACTGTTGACTGTGTTGTTTGACGGGTTCCCAGGCTCTAGCTGATAACGCAGAGAAAGGAGGCTGTGCCTCCAATTTTCCTCCGCAATTGAGGCTCTTCCTCGCTGATATCGCATAGCGAGGCTCGACCTCGAAGTTCAATCTCAAATCTCAAATCTCAAATCTCAAATCGATTGACTGTGTTGTTTAACGGGTTCCCAGGCTCTACCTGATAACGCAGAGAAAGGAAGCTGTGCCTCCAATTTTCCTCCGCAATTGAGGCTCTTCCTCGCTGATATCGCATAGCGAGGCTCGACCTCGAAGTTC
>NZ_JAUBVJ010000021.1:68265-96413 GCF_036702785.1 Microcoleus sp. AR_TQ3_B6
AATCTCAAATCTCAAATCTCAAATCTAAAATCTAAAATCGATGCTGATATCGCATAGCGAGGCTCGACCTCGGAACCAGTCCAATCTCAAATCTAAAATCTCAAATCTAAAATCTAAAATCGATTGACTGTTGACGGGCGGGTCAAAAAAATGAAAATTGCGCAAATTATTTGTTGCGAGCTTGATTCGACTTGACGCCCGACTCTTGAAGGAAGGATTTGATATAATTCCGGCCTCCGCGTCGGAATTGATATTAGATGGACAAATTTTGACAAAAAATACATACTTACCTACCGTCAGGGTACGGCTAACTACGCTGTGTAAAAACCGGGTTTTTGCGCGTCCAAGACTAACGCATTTAAATTATTTGTTGCGGTGAAAAACCGGATTTTTTTTAAGAAACCTGGTTTCTGAATTAGAGCGATTTTCCCAAGCTCCATCTTGGGGTAGATGCCTGTGTTCCCTGCATTAGATATATAAATAGTTATAGATGCAAATAAAGTCAAAAACTTAGTTTAAGGGTTAACGTCGATCGCTCACAACCTCTGATTTTGACTCTTAACCGGGTTTTTGTGCCTCTCGGACTCAAAAAGATAGTTTTTTTATCGGCTCTCGCGATGCACCCGCAAACCGGGGCAGAGGTTCCAGCAGAAAGCGGAGCAATTTTTCATCTTTTCTTTAGATCGGCGATCGAAATTGAGTTCAATGAAACCGCCAAATAGTTTGCTAAACTTACTCAGAGTTAATCTTTACAGGAATTCTTTCTGTGGAAAGTTGCAGAGTTGGGAAAATTAGTTGGAGTCTTAAATAAGTCTAGGCATCGAGACTGTACCCCATCAAAAACAACTGTAGGTAGGTCTAAATATGTTTGCTATCAAACGAGCGCTCAAATTAAATAATAGAGAAGCGAATTTGAGGGCGAACCACGCAGGATTGAGACGGGTTGTTTTTAATATGGGATTGAGTCTTCAAGCGAGGATGTACGGCCCCGTCAAGTTTTCCGACTCGAAAATGATTAACGCACTCAAAAAAGTTTTAACCAATCACGTCAAAAAACAAGGGGGATTTGCTTGGATGAATCAATTGTCTAGCCAAATATACCAAAACACATTAATTGATTTAAAGGATGCTTTTCATCGGTATCGCTCATCCTTGTCAGGTCATCCCACATTCGCTAGTGGTCGAGAGGGTCAATCATTTACAGTAGATTCATCAAACCCTCTTGTTGTACTGAATGCTGGGAAGACAATTAAGATTCTTACATTAGGGACATTCCAACGTCATGAACCCCTCGAATGTGGTGAAAGTTTCCCAGACTTTTACCCTATAAAAAGAAGGAAGGCGTTGGGAAAGTCTCATTCTGCGTTGAGGCGGAGCGTAAAGAAGTCCTACAAACCCAAGAATTAGTAGGTATTGACCTAGGAATTAAAGCCTTTGCTACCCTGAGCGAAGCCGAAGGGTCAAAAAATCCATTTATTGAGAAACCAAAACCGTTAAAGCACGCGAAAACCAAGCGATCCATATTACAAGGTCAAGCTTCAAACCAAGTAAAACTATCTAAGAACGAGCGCAAAATTTACCAAAAAATGAGGCGGCTTCCCTCGCGGAGATATGGCATTCGTAAGGAGTTATTATACAAGTTGACAACTCCCACGGTTAAAAGTTTAAAAATAATTAAGATAGGAGGGTTGAATGTGAAAGGGATGATTGGTAATCATAAACTTGGCTTGGCTATATCTTACCGGGGCTTTTATGAATTCAGGCGTCAACTTGAATATAAGTGCAAGATGTATGGGGCGACAAGAGTGCTAGTGGATGGATGGTTTCCTAGTTCTTTGACTTGCTCGAGCTGTGGTAAAAAATAAGATATGCCACGCTCGTATCAGGACTTATGATTGTCCATCCTGCGGTATCTCAATTGACCGTGGTTTAAACGCCAGTATCAACATTTTGGAACTGGCAACCCTTGGCAGCCAGGGGGATAGCCTCCTTATTTTGGGATAGCCGACTCCCTCCACTATGTTGGGTTCAACAGCGTAGGAATTAAACATTAATTATCTCAAGACGACTTTGGGTAAGTTTAGAGAGATTGTATGAAGCAGTAAAAAATGGAAATACTCAAGGGATTTTGAGGAAATATTTAAGTAAAATATATTTCAATAGTCCGGACTGTTTTTAGTTCGGAGTCTGAAACCCTTGATTTTCTGTTGTTAGCGAACTTGCCTTGGAGCCTTGAAAACCTTATTTTACGATTGGCAATCAAAAACAGTCCGCATTACTCATATTTAAGTAAAAGGAATTTTTGTGAAAAAGCTCAATATCCTCTTAGTAGAAGACAGTCCCCTAGATGCCGAACTGATTGAGGCATATCTAACAGATGGCGGTCTCGAATTTTCTCTGCTGTGTGTGGAAACTCGGGAAGACTTTGCCACCGCGCTGGAAAAACACTGTTTTGACATTATTTTGGCAGATTATATGCTGCCTTCTTTTAACGGACAAGTAGCGCTGGAAATTGCCCGCGCTACTTGTCCGGGAGTGCCGTTTATTTTTGTGTCGGCTACTTTGGGCGAGGAAGTGGCGATCGAAACTTTGAAAAGCGGGGCTACTGATTATGTTCTCAAACGCCGTTTGATGCGCCTAGTGCCGTCGATTCAGCGGGCCCTGCGGGAAGTTCAAGAACGGAACGATCGCAAGCTTGCTGAAGCACAGCAGCAGGAAAGCGAAGCTCGATTTCGGATTATGGCAGATACGGCGCCGGTGATGATTTGGATGTCGGACACTGACCAACTCGGGCATTACTTTAATAAAGTTTGGCTGAAGTTTACGGGTAGAACGTTGGCGCAAGAGATGGGCACTGGTTGGATGGAAAGCTTGCACCCCGATGATTTGCCAGAATGTCGGGATATTTACCGAAAAGCTTTCGACGATCGCAGCGAGTACCGGGTCGAATGCCGCCTGAGGCGCTATGACGGGGAATACCGCTGGGTTTTGGGTACGGGCGTACCCCGGTACAGGCCCGATCGCACTTTTGCAGGTTACATCAGTTCTTACATCGATATTAGCGATCGAAAACTGGCAGAACAAGAACGCGCTGTCGCTTTGTCGCGCGAACAAGCAGCCCGGTTGCAAGCAGAAGAAACAGCAAAAGCGCTGCAATCGGCAAACAATCGAATTAGTAACATTCTCGAAAGCATTACTGACGCTTTTTTCGCGATGGATTTAAAGGGGAACTACACCTATGTCAACCAAAAAGCTCAAGAGCTTTTTGGCAAGTCAAAAGCCGAGTTGATCGGTAAAAATGTTTGGGAGATATTTCCCTGGGCTGTCGATTTACCCTTTTCCAAAATGGTTGCCAAAGCATTAGCAGAAAAGGTAACGATCGAGTATGAAGAATTCGTGCCGTTATGGAATAAGTGGTTGAAGGTGCGTTTTTATCCTTCGGATTCAGGTTTGTCGGCTTACATCCAAGACGTTAGCGATCGCAAGCAAGCAGAATCTGCACTGCAAGCTAGCGAAGAAAAGCTGAGAATGTTGGTCGAAGCTAACTTGATGGGGATTATGTTCGGGGATGTTAACGGCAGTATCATGGAGGCCAACGATGAATTTTTGCGGATAGTTGGTTGCACGCGGGAACAGCTGCAGCGCGGGGAATTAAACTGGATTGACCTGACGCCGCCGGAGTACCACTCTCTCGACGAGAAGGGGATTGCAGAGGCACAAGCAACGGGGGCTTGCACTCCCTACGAGAAGGAATTCTGTAGGAGAGACGGCAGTCGGATTCCGGTGTTGATCGGATATGTTTTGCTGGCCCAAAACCGACAAGAATCCGTGGCTTTTATTCTCGATTTGACGGTTGGCAAGCAGTTGGAAAGAGAACTGCACGATCGAGCCGAGGAATTGGCCAGGGCGAATCGGATTAAAGACGAGTTTCTGGGAACTTTGTCCCATGAATTGCGGACACCGCTGAATGCGATGCTGGGATGGGCGCAACTGCTCCGCAACCGGAAGTTTGACGAAAAAACTACTGTTCGGGCTCTGGAAACGATCGACCGCAATACGCGCTCGCTGGCAACTCTGATCGAGGATTTGTTGGACGTGTCGCAGATTATTAATGGCAAACTGTCGCTGAATTTGCGGTGGGTGGATTTGATTTCGACTGTTGAGGCTGCGATAAAGACTCTGGCGCCCGCAATTGGGGCAAAAAATATTGAACTTGTGACGGATTTCGACAAAACTGCGGGGCGGATTTTTGGCGATTCCGGCCGCTTGCAACAGGTGGCGTGGAATTTGCTGTCGAATGCGATTAAGTTTACTCCCGATGGCGGACAGGTGAGGGTGGCACTGCGGAGGCGGGAGGGGAATCCCGGCCCTGAGGAATCCGCTTGCTGTAAAAGTTTGTCGCCCGCTTGTGTGGAACTTGAGGTCAGTGACACGGGACAAGGGATTACGGAAGAGTTTTTGCCCCACGTTTTCGATCGGTTCAGCCAAGCTGACAGTTCTACAAAACGACCGTACAACGGATTGGGTTTGGGTTTGGCCCTAGTGCGCCATTTTGTGGAAATGCACGGGGGGACGGTGCAAGCGGCATCGGCCGGGAAGGGACAGGGAGCTAGCTTTTTGGTGAGATTGCCAATTAAACAGCCAAATGGCGACTGCGGACTTTCTGTTTCCGGATCTGGGGAGTTTGGGGTTCCTCAAAGTAAGGCGCCAGCCCGTGTAAATAAGTCTTTTGTCAGCAGCAATCTTTCTGGAGTGCGGGTGTTGGTGGTGGATCTCGATGCGGATTCTCTGGATTTTGCGTGTACAGTGCTCGAAGATTGCGGCGCCCTGGTGGAGACCGCTAGCTCGGGAATGGAAGCCTTGGAGGCGGTTGAAAGGCTGAATCCGGATGTGTTGGCGATCGATATCGAGATTCCGGCCCCTGAGGGAGAAGCTCTGCTGCAGCAAGTGCGATCGCTCGTAGCCGACAGGGAAATTCCGGCCTTGGCGTTCACTGCGGTTGGTAGGGTAGAGGAACGGGTACGGGCCCTGCAGCAAGGTTTTCAAATTTACGTGCCCAAGCCGATCGAGCCTGTTGAGTTGGTCGCGGTGGTGGCAAGTTTGGCGGCGCGATCGAACGATTTTAGATTTTAGATTTTAGATTTTAGATTGACTCCGCGAGGACGAACTTCCGCATTCGATCTCATTTGTCAAGCCCCAAAAGTTATCAATTTAATTGAGGTCAAAATTTTTAGCTTTTGAGCAGAGGTGCAGGGACGATCGCCCTTAACAGTATGTTCTCAAATCTCAAGTTCAGCAACTAGGTGCTTCATTAAGCCTGAGTAAACATCACAATTAAACTTAATTTGTCAAGCCCCTAAAGTTATAAATTTAATTTAGGTCAAAATTTTTAGCTTTCGATCGCAGATGCAGGGACGATCGCCCTTAACAGTATCTTCTCCAATCTCAAGTTCAGCAACTAGGTGCTTCATTTGAAAAATATTCGGCCGGGGGTAAAGGCTTCTGACCGAAAGCATCCAGGATACAAGCCCCCGAATTTATCCGTGGGGTCAATGCTTCAATCTCAAATCTCAAATCTCAAATCTCAAATCGATTGACACTCCTCTATTTCGCACCGTGCAATGATTTTTTGGAGCTTTGAGGTGGAGTGGTTGCCCGGTTCCCACTATCGACGGCTAGATACCAATTGCACCCGGCCGGCATCCATTTCATCCATTAATAACTCTAAAGCCTCATAATCAATATCCGAGATGTACCCCAAACGGGTGAGCTCGTAGTTGATTTCGTTTTCAATGTCAGGCGTCAACTGCTTAATGTAGAGGGCTTTTTCTACAAGTTGACGAATAGCATGAGTTGCTTGCATAGTAGGTCGGAGAACTCCGTACAATTTAATTTTCCTCTGAACAGTCTAGAGAGCGCGTGATCTAAATCAGAACTAACAAGTGATTTCAATTACATTTTTCAGTTTAACCTAACAGCTAGGGCAGGGTCGAGCGCAATTTTTAGAGTTACCAAGACTAAACCTGCTGCCATAAATAAAAAATAGTATAGTAGCTTACTTTTCCTGGGCAAAAATCTTACGCAAACTTTCATAAAAAAGAGTCAATAAATAAAGATTCAGTAAAATTACTGAAAACAACTGCTCAGTTTCCCTCCGAGTAAGTTAATCTCTAATTTATCAACTAGGTAGAGGCTTACATTTGTTGTGCAGCGCAGTAGTTGAAAATACTTAGTAACCACAGGTTTGACTTATGCAGACACTTCTTGCCCATCAACCAATTACGGTGATTCGACCCCTAGAGCACCTGAATGCAGCCACCTCGGCAGAATTTGGACGGCAACTAATGACAGCAATTTCAGCCCCCGGGGTTGTAGCGGTACTGGTAGATTTTGCGGAAGTAACATTTATTGACAGTGCCGGTTTGATGGCATTGGTTTCGGGCCTCAAGCAGGCGAAAAAAATGGGGCGCAGGTTGAGTATTTGCTCGGTATCCCCCGGGATTAGGATGATTCTAGAACTCAGCCAAGTCGATCGAGTTTTTAAGATATTTGAAAACGTCGATAGCTTTGAAGCCGAAAACTCCAGCGCTTCCAAGCACTGGTAGAGCCTCCTCACCGGCTTCAACAGGCAACAAAACACAGCAAATTCGGTTAAATCGCCCAAAAGACAGAGAACGGTCGTTGGCGTGTTGGCAGATTTTAAGGTAGGCTGCTTAAGAGTCGCAGATATTTAGCGAGTCGAGCCGTGGCAGTAAAAGTCGAAGAATTACTTACAGCAGAAATTAATCAGCCTGCTCGTTATCTGGGAAACGAATTGGGGGCTGCTCACAAGGATTGGGACGGGGCGTCTGTGCGCTGGGTTCTCACTTACCCAGAAGTGTATGAAGTTGGTGCTTCCAATTTGGGGCACATCATCCTTTACAACATTTTGAATGCCTTGCCGAGGCAGTTGTGCGATCGAGCTTATTTGCCGGCACCAGACTTGGCAGCAAAACTGCGATCGACTCAAAGTCCCCTGTTTGCGGTAGAATCCAGGCGATCGCTCACAGAATTTGATATTCTGGGCTTTAGCCTCAGCTACGAACTTGGAGCAACAAACATTCTGGAAATGTTGGATTTGGCCGGCATTCCCCTAACTTGGAAAGAAAGAGCGACAAATGACCAAAACGGTCAAATGCCGCTGATTTTTGCTGGCGGGCAAACAGCAACTTCCAATCCCGAACCCTACGCTGACTTTTTTGACTTCATCGCTTTGGGAGATGGAGAAGAATTGCTGCCAGAAATTGGCTTGATTTTGGCAGAAGGTAAAACTAATAATTTGAGCCGAGAAGCATTGCTGCTGGATTTAGCGCAAATTCCCGGTGTATACGTCCCGCAATTCTACGATATGGCGGCCGACGGTTCTGTTCATCCCAACCGCCCGCAAGTTCCCGAGCGAATTCTGCGCCGCGTGGCGACTCCGATACCAGCTTATTCGACAGGCCTGGTTCCCTACGTCCAGACAGTACACGACAGATTGACAGTAGAAATCCGCCGGGGATGCACCCGCGGCTGTCGCTTCTGTCAGCCGGGAATGCTGACTCGTCCCGCGCGCGATGTCGAACCGCAGCAAGTCGTAGAAGCGATCGAACAGGGGATGCAAGCCACCGGGCACAGCGAGTTTTCTCTGCTTTCCCTCAGTTGTTCCGACTATCTGGCACTCCCAGCAGTCGGGATGGAAATCAAAAATCGCCTGAAAGATAAAAATATCTCTCTGTCTCTACCCAGCCAGCGGGTTGACAGATTTGACGATAATATTGCCGACATTCTCGGCGGTACGCGACAAGGCGGTTTGACTTTTGCCCCGGAAGCGGGTACTCAGCGGATGCGCGACATCGTTAACAAAGGTTTGACGAATGAAGAATTGCTCCGGGGTGTCAAAACTGCGGTCGATCGCGGCTGGGATAAAATCAAGCTGTATTTTATGATCGGTTTGCCCGGAGAAACAGATGAAGATGTTCTCGGCATCGCCGAAACAGTCCGCTGGCTGCACAGGGAATGCAGGCTCGATGGCCGGCGGGGACTGAATTTTAACTTGACAATTTCTAATTTTACGCCTAAGCCTCACACTCCTTTTCAGTGGCACTCGGTTTCTACTGCTGAGTTTTCCCGCAAGCAAAAACTCCTGAAGGAAGAATTTCGGGGGATGCGCGGCGTCAAGGTGAATTACACTGATGTGCGGATTTCGGCAATGGAGGATTTTGTCGGACGGGGCGATAGACGTTTGGGCGCTGTAGTCCGCCGCGCTTGGGAACTTGGCGCGGGTATGGATGCGTGGTGGGAAAGTTTGGATCGCGCTTACAAAGCTTGGACTCAGGCAATAGATGAGTCGGGCCTTACCTGGAAATACCGCAAAGTCGAAAGCGGCGAGTGGAATCTCTTTGAGAAGGAAGAGGAGAAGGAAGAAGGAAGAAGGGAGAAGGAAGAAGGAAGAAGGGAGAAGGAAGAAGGAAGAAGGAAGAAGGAAGAAGGAAGAAGGGAGAAGGAAGAAGGAAGAAGGAAGAAGGAAGAAGGAAGAAGGAAGAAGGAAGAAGGAAGAGAAATCAAGGAAGATTTTCCCAATTCTCCGGATCTCCCCCTCGGACCCTCCCCCACTCTCCCCCACTCGCCCTCCCCCACTCCACCCCTCTCTCTCGATGGGGCCTTACCTTGGGATCACTTAGATACGGGAATTGACAAAAACTGGCTGAAAATTGACTTGCAAAAGGCTTTAGAAGCAGCGACGGTTCCCGACTGTTCCTTTGAAGGATGTTCGCGCTGCGGGGTTTGCGGCACCGATTTCGGACACAATGTGGTGGTGGATGCGCTGCCAATTCCAGAGTTTGCCGGGGAGTTCGTGCCCAATACCGAGCGCAAACAGCGTTTGCGGGTTTGGTTCGGGAAGGTGGGCGATATGGCTTTGGTTGGTCATTTGGATTTGATCCGATTGTTCGATAGAGTAGTCCGCAGAGCGGATTTGCCCATTTCTTTTACGGGCGGGTTTCACCCGAACCCTCGGATTTCTCTGGCAAATGCTCTGCCTCTGGGCGTTACCAGCACTGGGGAAATTGCCGACTTTGAGCTAACTGAGCCGATCAATGTTGAGAGTTTTCGATCGAAGTTGGCAGCAAAGCTGCCGGAAAATATTCCGATTTACAAGGTTGAGTCGATCGATCTCAAGGCTCCTTCTGCTAGTCAGTTGTTGGAAGCAGCGGAGTACGTAATTACTGTGGCCTGGACAGGCTCCTTGGCCCTGAAGGGCGAATTAGGGCTGGAGAATTCTGCTGCTGTTTCCGTCGCGGATGAGGCCAACTGGCAAGATTGGGTCAAGACGATCGCCCAAACAAAGGCTTTTTGGTGGGTGCACACTACTAAGTCGGGAAAGACGCAGGATGTCAATTTGCGCGAAAGGCTGCACAAACTAGAACTTGTAGAGCAGAAATCAGAAAGCAGCACAAGAGCCTCTGGCGGTACATCCGAAGGTAGAGCCGTCTTGCGCTATACCGGGAGTTGTCGCAGCGACGGCAACTTGCTAAAGCCAGAACATATTGTGTTCATGCTCGAACAAGTCAGCCAGCAGGAAATTCAGCTTCTGCAGGTTGAGCGCAGTCAACTAATCCTGGGTTATGGTTAAGATAGGGAAGCTAAGAGTGGAATATTTCACCTTCGGCTCTCGATCGGGATGTGTCGTTTCACGCTATAATCGCTTGTTATGGAAGCCGCGGCGGCTCGAGCGCTTTAGTCGCTCGCCGCCCTCGTCAACCAGCAACGCGGGCTGGGTGCAAATTGCTTCTGTTCAAGACTTCAAGCCTTTTTGTTGTACATTCACGGGCTAAATCTAGCGCCAAACCCGCAGGAGCGGGGCAGGAACCAACTTTAGCGATTAATTTCGACCGCTCGATTGGTTGTCGGCCCTCGGCTTACTCAAAAATCTCACGGTTCAAACCGTAGAGCGGGTATTCAACAATAGATTTTTTGACCCGTCAAAAAACGGAGATAATCCCCCGACAGGAGTCGTGGAGAACCAAAATTTGAGATTTTAGACTAAAGTTCCAGCTCCCAGATTTATCTGTAGAGTAAATCTCAAATCTCAAATCTCAAATCGGCTGACCCGTCAAAAAACGGAGATAAGCCCCCGACAGGAGTCGTGGAGAACCAAAATTTGAGATTTTAGACTAAAGTTCAATCTCCCAGATTTATCTGTAGAGTAAATCTCAAATCTCAAATCTCCAATCGACTGACCCGTCAAAAAACGGAGATCAGCCCCCGACTTAATTCGTGGCAAACCAAAAATTTGAGATTTTAGACTAAAGTTCAATCTCCCAGATTTATCTGTAGAGTAAATCTCAAATCTCAAATCTAAAATCGACTGACCCGTCAAAAAACGGAGATAAGCCCCCCACTTAATTCGTGGCAAACCAAAAATTTGAGATTTTAGACTAACGTTCAATCTCCCAGGTTCATCTGTGGAGTAAATCTAAAATCTAAAATCTAAAATCTAAAATCGACTGACCCGTCAAAAAACGGAGATAAGCCCCCGACTTAATTCGTGGCAAACCAAAAATTTGAGATTTTAGACTAAAGTTCAATCTTCCAGATTCATCTGTGGAGTAAATCTAAAATCTCAAATCTAAAATCTCAAATCGACTGACGAGGTTTTAGGGTTGGCAGGGGCGGAGGTTGCAGTCGAATGCCAAAGAGGGGTGTGTTGAGTGCGATGGCGCAAGAATTCAACAAAAGTCTAGGCGCTTTCACTCCTACCTACTTTCGCTCAAAACCAGCCCTCAACCACCACGCAAGCGGAGTTATCAGTTCGTAGTGTTAAGTTGTGTGTTAAGAAATTGGTACGGTGTCACTGAATTTATTCGCTGAGTTCAAAGGAAGAGTTGTAAGTGTTGGATTTTGAGTATTGATTTCGCAATTCTCAACTCCAAACTCAATATTGCTAACTCGAGAAAAGCCTCCTTATTTCTATCTCTCAGATTTATCTGCTGAGCATAACTCATAACTCTGTACGGGCGGGTTTAACTACATCTGTAACAGTTAACAGTTAACAGTGAACGGTCAACAGTTAACAGTGAACGGTCAACAGTTAAATTTCCTTCCACCCTGCACCAACTCACAGCTAATAACTCTTCAAGCTACTACTAATTACAGTCAAAGTCAGAGGCACTATGAGTGCGTAAGTATCTCTAACTTGCTGCCAGTTTTGTGAGGAAATTGAATGACAAAGCAGATAGTTATAGCAGAGCAGCATCGCATTGCTGCCGTCTTTTCAGAAGATCAAATCCAAGAACTTGTGGTAGCCACAGGCAGCCACCAAGTCAGCGACATTTACTTGGGAATTGTAGAAAATGTACTTCCCGGGATAGATGCGGCATTCGTTAATATTGGTGACCCCGAACGTAACGGGTTCATGCACGTAACAGACCTCGGCCCGCTGCGCCTTAAACGCTCGGCAGGAGCAATTACAGAACTCCTGACGCCGCAGCAGAAAGTGGTGGTACAGGTGATGAAAGAACCGACGGGCAGCAAAGGCCCCCGGCTGACAGGCAACATTACTCTGCCGGGCCGCTATTTGGTACTGATGCCCTACGGCAGGGGAGTCAATTTGTCACGGCGGATCAAGTCCGAAGCCGAGCGCAACCGCCTCAGAGCCCTGGCTATTTTGATAAAACCGGCCGGGATGGGGCTGCTGGTGCGCACCGAAGCTGAAGGAATGACTGAAGAAGCCATCATGGAAGATTTGGAAGTCCTCCAAAAACAGTGGGAAGCCGTTCAACTCGAAGGCGGTACCTCGCGGGCGCCGGCACTGCTCAACCGCGATGACGATTTTATCCAGCGGGTGCTGCGGGATATGTTCAGCGGTGACGTGAATCGGATTGTGGTGGACTCGCAAAATGGAATTAAGCGGGTGAAGCAGCAGTTGATGAGCTGGAACGGCGGTAAACTTCCTGCGGGAGTTTTGATCGACCACCACCGAGAGCGCGCCTCGATTTTAGAATTTTTCCGCGTTAACGCTGCGATTCGAGAAGCCCTCAGACCGAGGGTGGATTTGCCTTCGGGCGGTTATGTGATTATCGAGCCGACTGAGGCGCTGACGGTGATCGATGTCAACTCTGGCTCGTTTACTCGATCGGCTACGGCTCGGGAAACTGTACTCTGGACAAATTGCGAAGCAGCAACGGAAATTGCTAGACAGCTGCGGTTACGCAATATTGCCGGGGTGATTATTGTTGACTTTATCGACATGGAATCCCGCCGCGATCAGTTGCAGGTGCTGGAACATTTCAATAAAGCTCTCAAAGCTGACAAAGCTCGGCCGCAAATCGCTCAACTGTCAGAATTGGGACTCGTAGAACTGACTCGCAAGCGCCAAGGTCAAAATATTTACGAGTTGTTCGGCCACAGTTGTCCTACTTGCAGCGGGTTGGGTCATCTGGTGCAACTCCCCGGGGAAGAAGACTTCGCCGCAGCCGTCCGGGAATCGGGCGATCGCACCGTTGCTACGTCGAACCGACTGTTGTTGAATTTGCCCGAAGGATTGGAACGCCGCAGCTTGACGCCTGTGGCGGCTGCAACTCCCGCGCCAGTGCGCGAAGAACGCCTCGCCGAACCTGCTCGGGCTGCTTGGGAACCGTCTAGCGAAAGTGTGGATTTTGAGACCGCCAGCAATGCCTCGTCTTTGGACTTGCTCAACCATCCCAGCTATCAAGATTTGGGGAACGGAACCAGACGGCGCCGCCGCCGCCGGATTGGTGAAGAGCCTTTTGCCGTCCCGGTGGAGGAGGAACCGGTGCGCAGCAAGTTGCGGCTGCCAAATACTCAGAGCGCCCCCGTCGCAGATACGCGCTCTGAGTATCTGGCCCCTCCCGGCATCCGGGCTGCTTCGGAGGGCTTCGGGCTGGTGAATATGGCGACTGTTGGCAGGCGCGAGGATTTCGATCGCGTGCGTCCGGCTAAGTCTGAGTTGATGAAGCCGATGGTGGAGCCTCCGGAGGTGATTTCGGTGGAAATGACACCGGAGGAGCAGGATGTTTATGCTCTGATGGGGGTTTCTCCTTTGGTGCTGACCGATCGCAGCGTGAAAAATCCTAAGAATGCGATCGTTTCGGTGACTCTCCCGGGCGCGGCCCCGAACAAGCCGCCTTTCGAGCAGCTCGAATTTGAATTTGAACCGACGGCGCCTGCTCAGAAGGCCCAGGAACGGGATTATTATCCAGAAAGGTCCGTAGTTGAGCCTGTATTTTCTGAGGATGATGAGGCTCAAATTTACGGCGAGAGTTCGATCGACCAAACTGATGATTTCGATCGCATGGAGGAACCCAGCGATGTGAGGGACGAACCCTATGAGCCGATCGAACTCAACGAGCCGATCGAATCCTATGAGCGGATCGAACTCAACGAGCCGATCGAATCCTATGAGCGGATCGAACTCAACGAGCCGATCGAACTCAACGGACCGATAGAACCCAGCGAACCCGAAGAGCCTGCTATCAACCGGCGACGGCGGCGCCGCTCGTCAGCCGTTTTGGATGAGTGATATGAAGTCCGAGGGAAGAAGGAAGAAGTCCGAGGTTCGAGGGAAGAAGGAAGAAGTAGAAATTTTTACTCTATTCCCATCTTTCCATCTTCCCCTTTCCCCCTGGGCCTCGAACACTCTGGTAATTGCAGGTGTCGATGAAGTCGGACGAGGGGCTTTGTTCGGGCCGGTGGTGGCGGCAGCCTGCATTTTGCCCCACCAAGTTCTCGATGAATTAGCAAGTTGCGGGGTGCGCGACAGCAAGCAGTTGAGTGCCAGAGCCCGGAGTCGGTTAGCCGTGACAATCCGGGCTGTGGCGGTTGACTGTCAAATTGGTGTCGCTTCGGTGCGCGAGATCGATCGCCTCAATATTTTGCAGGCTTCTTTGTTAGCGATGAAGCGGGCGATTCTTAAGCTGAGCGTGACTCCTGATTTGTGTTTGGTTGATGGCAATCAAAGGATTCCCAATTTGTCGATCGAGCAAGAGACGATGATCCAGGGTGATGCGCGATCGATTCAGATTGCTGCTGCTAGTATTGTGGCGAAAGTTTGGCGCGATGAATTAATCCTGCGTTTAGCTGTTAAGTATCCTGAATATGACTTGACAAACAACAAAGGATATGGTACAGCTAAACATAAGTTAGCTTTGGAACGTTGCGGGCGATCGGCTTTTCACCGATTATCATTTAGCCCTTGTCGAAAATCTTAAAAGAGCGGTGGAAAACTTAGCTAATTCCAGCGCCAGTATATAAAATTTGAAAAACCAAAAATTTCAGATTAATAGTCCTGGGTGTATAAATTCTATTCTGTAGGATGCGCAATGCGCACCTCACCGCTTCAGCCTCCGGTAGCATCTATAGAATCTTTATTTAACCTCTTGGGCATGACTAATAATTTGCTAACAATTCCCGGCTATCGCATCATTGAGCAAATCTACAATGGCTCTAGAACACAGGTTTATCGAGGACTTTCTGAGTCAAACCAAAAAGTAATTATCAAACTGCTATTGAGCGAGTATCCCACTTTTAGCGAACTCGTGCAGTTGCGGAATCAGTACACCATTACCAAAAATCTTGACCTTCGGGGAATTGTCAAACCCATTGCACTCGTAAACTACCGCAATGCTTTTGCTCTGGTAATGGAGGATGTGGGCGGTGTTTCCCTTGCTGAGTATACTGCTAATACTGAAGCGAAGAATTTGGGCGATCGGCAATCAAGTAATTCTGAGGTTTCCTCCCCCCATACTTCGCCCCTACCGCTAGATGAATTTATGCCCATCGCGATTCAGATTGTCCAAACCCTAGAAGGACTATATCACAATCGCATTATTCACAAAGATATCAAGCCCCAGAATATTATCCTTCACCCTAAAACTAAAGAAGTTAAATTAATTGACTTCAGCATTTCCTCTCTTTTACCCAGAGAAAACCAAGAAATCCAAAATCCAAACGTCTTAGAAGGAACCCTAGCTTATATGTCCCCAGAACAGACGGGACGAATGAACCGGGGTATCGACTACCGCACCGACTTTTACTCGCTGGGAGTCACGTTTTACGAACTACTGACAGGGCAATTACCTTTTAACTCTACCGATCCAATGGAGTTAGTTCACTGTCATATTGCCAAGATTCCAACTCCCCCAATATATCTGGTTCCCGCTATTGGGGTGATGGTTAATAGTATCGTTATGAAATTGATGGAAAAAACTCCCGAGTCACGCTATCAAAGTGCTGTGGGACTGCGATACGACTTAGAAAACTGTTGGCAGCAATGGCAAGAAAATGGCAATATTAGCCAGTTTGCCTTGGGCAATAGGGATATTTGCGATCGCTTCGTCATTCCCGAAAAACTCTACGGCAGAGAAACTGAAGTTAAGACGCTATTAGAAGCCTTCGAGCGCATCAGTCACCCCACCCTTAACAACGGGGAGGAAGGGAGAGTAGAAATCATGCTAGTGGCTGGCTTTTCCGGCATTGGTAAAACCGTTGTAGTGAATGAAGTTCACAAACCCATTGTCCGCCAACGGGGTTACTTTATCAAAGGAAAATTTGACCAATTCAAGCGTGATATTCCCTTTTCTGCATGGGTACAAGCATTCCAGAATTTGATGCGGCAATTACTCACCGAAAGTGCGACCCAGGTGCAGAAATGGCAAGTCAAAATATTGGAGGCTTTGGGTGAAAACGGTCAGGTCATTATTGATGTCATTCCTGAATTAGAACACCTGATAGGCAAGCAGAAAAAAGTACCCCAACTAGAGGGGACAGCAGCTAAAAATCGCTTCAATCTATTATTTCAAAAATTTATCCGAGTGTTCGCAACAAAAGAGCATCCTTTAGTAATTTTTTTGGATGATTTGCAGTGGGCAGACTCGGCTTCATTGAAGCTAATGCAATTGTTGATGAGCGAGACGAATACCCGCTATGTGTTGTTAATTGGAGCGTACCGGGATAATGAAGTTTTTCCAGCCCACCCACTGAGCCTGACCTTGGATGAGATTTGCAAAGACTCGGCCACAGTCAACCAAATTACTTTAGCACCCCTAGACAAAGCTTCCCTTAATTGCCTGGTTGCCGATACTCTTTCCTGTCCACCAGAAAGGGCGATTCCTCTGACAGAACTAATTTTTACCAAAACCAAAGGGAATCCTTTTTTTGCTACTCAATTTCTCAAATTTCTTCATAAAGATGGGTTAATTACCTTTTATCTTACCCCCCCACCCCCCTCTTGGCAAAGGGGAGCAAGGGTGGGGTGGCAATGCGATATTTCCCAAGTTAGAACCCTAGCTTTTACCGATGATGTAGTAGAGTTTATGGCGATTCAGTTGCAAAAGTTGCCCCTAGATACCCAGAATCTTCTGAAACTTGCAGCTTGTATTGGCAACCAATTTGACTTAGCAACCCTGGCAATTGTTCATGAAAAATCTCAGAGTGAAACGGCAGCCCATTTGTGGAAAGCGTTGCAAGAAGGGTTAGTTATTCCGATTACTGAAGTTTACAAGTTTTTTCAGGAGTCGGAATCAGTTGAAGTTGCACAAGCGTCGGAGTTATCGGTTCCCTACAAGTTTTTACACGATCGAGTGCAGCAAGCAGCATATTTTCTGATTCCAGAATCCCAGAAACAGTCAACCCATCTCGAAATTGGGAAACTGCTGTTGAGGAATACTCCTGAAGCAGAAATACAAGATAAAATTTTTGATATTGTCAACCAGTTGAATATGGGGGTGGAGTTAATTGACTGTCAGACTGAGCGAGATCGACTAGCTCAATTAAATTTAATTGCGGGACGTAAAGCTAAAGCTTCAACTGCTTATGCTGCGGCAAATATCTATCTGCAAACAGGGATTGAACTCTTGAGGGCCAACTGCTGGCAGAGTCAGTATGAATTGACCCTGAATCTCTATATTGCTGCCGCTGAAGCCGCCTATTTGAATGCTGACCTCGATCGCATGGAAGAGATGGCAGCACTGGTGTTGCAAGAAGCTCAGACAATTTTAGATCGAGTTAAAATTTACGAAATTCAAATTGCCGCTCAGACAGCCCAAAGCAAGGTTTTAGAAACGATCGCAGTAGCAAGAGATGCACTCTGGCAATTGGGGATTGAACTCCCTGCCGAGCCCGATCGAGCCAAGATTAGCAAAGCGCTACAAGCCCTTACGAGCCAACTAAGCGGCAGAAGGATTGAGGAACTGGTTGACCTACCTGTGATGACAAATCCACAGACTCAAGCAGCTATGCAACTGTCTGGTATGTTGTTTCCAACCATTTTCCAGGGAATGCCCGGTTTGCTGCCCCTGCTTAGCTCAAAGATGGTGAGTTTATCGCTCTCCTTTGGGAATGCACCCGCATCGACGGTGGGGTATGCGATGCACGGGATGGTCTTGTGTGCCTTTTTACAAGAGGTAGAAACGGGCTATGGCTTTGGGCAATTGGCACTCTCATTGCTCGATAGGTTCAATGTGCAGGAACTCAAGTCCACAGTTCTACTTTTGTTTGGTGGCTGGATTCAGCATCATCAAGAATCTCTTTTGGCAACGATACCGACGCTGAAAGATGGCTTTACGACTGGTATGGAAACAGGCGATTTTGTAGACGCTGGCTACAACATATATATTTATTTTTATACGCATTTATTCGCTGGGGTAGAACTAGACACTTGGGAACCAAAAATAGCAGATTACAGGGCTGTTATGGCGCAGTTAAAACAATATTCTGCTCAGATTTATTTGGATATGATTCACCAGACGGTGCTGAACTTGAGGGAAACCCGTATTCGATCGGATTGCTTAATCGGAAGAGCCTACGATGAAACGGTGATGATTCCCAAGCACTATCAGGACAATGAATTCACGGCGATCGCTTGTGCCTGCATCTACAAACTGCTGCTTGCTTACTGCTATGGGAATTACACGGCTGCCCTAGACAACATTACCCAAGTCAAACAGTATTTGATGGGAGTATCGGGATCGGTTTTTGTTCCCATTTTTCATTTTTATGCCGCCCTCACCCACCTGGCACTTTTTCCCACACAGCCAGAAAGGGAGCAAGCTTCCATTCTTGCCCAGGTGGAAACCCATCAAAGCACGCTGCATCAGTGGGCGCAAAATGCTCCCATGAATTATTTGCATAAATGGTATTTAGTAGAGGCTGAACGACATCGAGTTTTAGGTCAAAATATCGACGCGATGGATTATTACGATCGCGCCATTCAACTCGCTAAAAAAAATCAGTACATTAACGAAGAAGCACTTAGCAATGAGCTGGCAGCAAAATTCTATTTAACATGGGGAAAAGAAAAAATTGCCCAAGTCTACCTAACTGATGCTTACTATGCCTATGCACGCTGGGGAGCACAGGCAAAAGTTGAGGATTTAGAAAAAGGCTATCCCCAATTGCTTGCGCCTATTTTTCACCCTAAAACGAGCTTAAATACAGGTCATACACTTGCAAAAAAGATGACGGAAACTGTTACAAGTACCAGTTCAGGTGTTTCAAAAAATCTGGACTTGGCAACAGTAGTCAAAGCATCTCAATCACTTTCAGGAGAAATAAACCTCGATAACTTGCTCGCCACTTTAATGCAAGTAATGATTGAGAACGTGGGAGCAGAAAAAGGAGTTATGATTCTGATAGAAAGAGATTCTTTATTCGTCGCGGCTCAATGTGCGAGCGGTAAAGCGTGCAACCTGCACTCAACTCCTGTTGTTGACTCTAACGAAATTCCGATCGCGATTATTAACTATGTCTCGCGCACCCAAGAAACTTTGGTAATTAATGATGCGACGGCAGAGGCTACCTTTGCTGCTGACTCTTATATCATCCAGCATCAACCCAAGTCGGTTTTGTGTCTGCCGATTCAACATCAAGGAAAGGCGATCGCCATTCTTTACTTAGAAAATACTCTCGTTACAAATGCCTTTACTCCCGATCGGTTGACCGTCTTAAATATCTTGGCCTCCCAAGCTGCCATCTCGATAGAAAATGCCCAACTCTATGCCAACTTAGAAGCCAAAGTCGAAGAACGCACCCAAGAATTATCACAAGCTTTAAGCAATCTCGAAGCCACCCAAGAAGGATTGATTCAATCAGAAAAAATGGCAGCTTTAGGACAACTGGTTGCCGGAGTTGCTCACGAAGTTAACACTCCCCTGGGTGCGATTCGTTCCTCAGCCGGAAATGTTGCCAAATTCTTGAATCAAACCCTAGAAGGGTTGCCCGCACTTTTTCAAACTCTATCCCCAGAAGAAGGGCAGAATTTCTTAGCATTACTTCAGCGTTCCATCCAACAAGAAACAAGCTTATCAACAAAAGAAGAACGCAAATTGAAGAGAGCTTTGAGAAGCCAACTAGAAGAACTAGAGATTGATAGTGCCGATACCTTAGCCGATCGCCTAGCGATCATGGGCGTTTCTAATGAAATAGATGCCTTTGTCCCTTTGTTGCAAAGATCGGATAGTGTACGCATCTTAGAAATGGCCTACAAACTTTCCGAATTAAAAAGAGGCATTGCTACTATCAACACAGCGACAGACAGAGCATCAAAAGTAGTATTTGCCTTAAAAACTTATGCGCGCTACGAACAGTCTGGCGAAAAAACAGCAGCCAGTATTAAAGAAGGTATTGAAACAATCTTAACCCTGTATCAAAATCTCCTCAAACAGGGAGTTGAGGTCATCAAAAACTATGCCGAAATCCCGCCGATACTGTGCTATCCCGACGAACTCAATCAAGTTTGGACGAATTTAATTCACAATGCTTTGCAAGCAATGAATTATCGAGGCACGCTAACAATTGAGTTAACGGCTCAAGATTACCAGGCTAAAATTAGCATTACCGACAGCGGCCGCGGGATACCTGAAGAGATAAAAACGAAAATATTTGAGCCGTTTTTCACTACTAAGCCTGCCGGAGAAGGCAGCGGATTAGGACTAGATATTGTCAAGAAGATTGTTGACAAACATCAGGGAAAAATTGCAGTGGAATCAATTCCGGGCAAAACTACATTTAATGTTTTCCTACCAATGAGCTCTGTATAAGCAGGTCAATCGATTTTAGATTTTAGATTTTAGATTTTAGATTTTAGATTTTAGATTGACCCCACGGATAAATGCGGGGGCTTGAGGATTTTCGATTTGAGATTTTGGATTGATTCCACGGATAAATCCAGGGGCTTGTACCACCTTTGAAATTCGCTTGTCAAGGATTTCGCAAAGGATATAAAGTAGTAAGTCGGTCGGATTTTGCTTGCTTGGGCCTAAGCTGCAATCTACCCCATTGAGAGTATTTCACCAGTTAAAGCGTTTTGAGGTTAATAATCCGGATTCAACAGGAAACCGATGTAAAACCGTAGTAAGCTGCTGTGCATCTAATTTGACAGTCAATTTTTCTACAATTCTTGTGGAAGGGGCCCTCCTAGCCCGTCTATGCATTCAATGCGAGATGCTCCGCAGCTTAGGATGCGTTATGCTAAGCTAAGGTGCGGAGCATATAAGTTTCTTGGTTTCGGCGACGGGGGAGGGGGAGAGGATTTGGCGAGCCGTTGACTTGTGATATTTTAAGATAAGATGCGACCTCCTAATACACTTTACTACTTTTGCTACTAATAACAATTAAAAAGGATAAAAAATAGATGTCTAAACCAGTTATTTTGTGCGTGGACGACGAGAGAATGGTGTTAGACAGTCTCAGGACGCAGTTAGCATCAGCGTTTGGTGATGCCTACATCTATGAAGGGGCTGAGGATGCTGAGGAGGCTTTAGATGTAATAAATGACCTCAACGAGGAGGGAGTTGGCGTTATTTTGATTATTTCTGATTGGTTAATGCCCGGTATCAGGGGAGATGAGTTGCTGATTCAAATTCACAAAAATTATCCCAAAGTTATTAAGATCATGCTGACCGGTCAAGCTGATGAAGTAGCAATTGAGCGAGCAAAGAAACAGGCTAACCTCCATTGTTTTTTATCTAAACCTTGGTTGGAATCAGATTTGCTAGAAACTATTAAATCTGGTTTATCTAAACTATGAGCCGACAGGTAATTATCTGTGTGGATGATGAGAGAATTGTACTCAGGAGCCTCAAAGCAGAACTGCAAGAGGCTCTTGGCAATGATTATACAATCGAAATTGCTGAAGGTGGAGAGGAGGCATTAGAGTTAATTGAAGAATTGCTGGAGGATGGAGATGAAGTTCTTTTAATTATTTCCGACCACATTATGCCTGATATGAAGGGAGATGAACTCTTAAAACAGGCTCATATAATTTTGCCTAAAAGTATAAAAATTATGCTGACTGGACAAGCAGATATTGAGGCTATCGGCAATGCTATCAACTCGGCAAACTTATATCGTTATATTACCAAACCTTGGCAATCTGAAGATTTAAAATTGACGGTTAGAGAAGCGCTAAATAGTTATCTTCAAGCTCAACAACTGGCACAACAAAACGCCAAACTCCAGCAAATGAATCAGGAGTTGGCAGAGTTAAACAGCCAGCAAACGGCACTGATTGCCAAACTCCATGAAAGCGAAAATCGCTTGACACAGTTTTTGGAAGCAATGCCGATTGGTGTAGGTGTGCTGGATGCGGACGGCAAACCTTACTACATCAATCAAAAAGCAAAAGAGATATTTGGTAAAGGAGTTGTTCCGGATACGAATTCCGGGCAGTTGTCAGAGGTTTATCAAGTCTATCAAGCAGGCACAAATCAAAAGTATCCTACGGATAATTTGCCCATCGTGCGCGCCTTGAAGGGGGAAAGTGCTACGGCTGACGATGTAGAAGTTCATCAAGGCGACAAGATTATTCCCCTAGAAATCTTTGCTACTCCTATCTACGATCGACAAGGAAATATTGTTTATGCTATCAACACTCTTCAAAATATCACGGAACGCAAAGAAGCTGAGGCAGAGCGCCAAAAGTTCATTGAGGATCTCTTTGAGGTCAATTGCAATTTGGAACTTTCACTGGATACAGAATTAGAAATTGCGGAGGCGACAAGTCGCTTTGTACCCAATGAGTTTTTAGCTTTTTTGGGCTGTGACAGTATTGTTGATGTTAAATTGGGAGAAGCGGTAGAGTTGGAAATGTCGGTTTTGTTTTCTGACATCCGCGATTTCACTACTCTCTCGGAACAAATGACACCGACAGAAAATTTCAAATTTATAAATTCTTATTTGAGTCGAATGGAACCGCTGATTGTGGAAAATCAGGGGTTTATTGATAAATATATTGGCGATGCAATTATGGCTTTGTTTAGCGAGGGGGCGGATGATGCTGTGAAAGCGGGAATTGCCATGCTGCAAACTCTTGCTGAATACAATCGAGCTCGCGCTTCTCTGGGTTATGTGCCACTTGAAATTGGGGTGGGAATCAATACTGGTTCTTTGATTCTGGGTATAGTGGGCGGAAAAAGCCGGATGGACGGTACTGTGATTAGCGATGCGGTTAATTTGGCTTCTCGCATTGAAAATTTGACGAAGAATTACGGGGTGTCGCTGTTAATTACTCAGCAGACTTTCGAGCGCTTGAAAAAGCCGGGTGATTATGCTATGCGGATAATTGATGAAGTTCAGGTTAAGGGTAAGTCTCAATGGGTGACTGTTTATGAAGTTTTTGATGCGGATTTGGCGGAAGTTAAAGCGGGGAAGTTAGCGACTCTGGAACTATTTACAGAGGCTTTGTCTTTGTACAATATGAAGAGTTTTAGGGAAGCGGCGAGACTTTTTGCGGATTGTTTGCGGCAAAATCCGGGGGATAAGGTGGCTCGAATTTATTTGGAAAGGTGTAATTAAGGAAGAAGGAAGTGCGGCGACGGATTCGCAGGCGAGAGGATGTAACGGATGGAAGTGGGATGGAAGTGGGAAGAAGGAAGGAGGAAGAAGCAAGAAAAGCCAGGGTTTCAGCAATACAGAACTTATGCAAAATTTCTATATGTAGGCCTCCACGCACACCGCACTTTACCGCTTTAGTCCGAGCGAGTTTTATGAGGACTTTAGTCCTCAGTACAAACCGCGACTCGTTATCCCGATGCGATCGCCCCGATCGCACTTTACGGTTGTTCGATCGGTATTTCTATAATAAACTCGGCTCCTTGGTCCGGTGCCGACACGCAGCTCAGTTTGCCACCGTGTTCTTGGACAACTTTGTAGGAAATTGACAGGCCTAAACCAGTGCCTTTGCCGGCGGGTTTGGTGGTAAAAAAAGCCTCGAATAACTGCTGGGAAACTTCTTCTGGCATACCGGGCCCATTGTCAGAAATCCTAATTACAGCATTGGAGTTTTGGACTTCTGTCCTAATTTTAATCTTGCTGCGGTTAGCTTTGACTTCGGCAAGTGGACGCCGTTCGTTGTATTCCTCGATCGCGTCGATCGCATTTCCGATCAAATTCATAAATACCTGATTGATTTTCCCGGCATAACACTCAACCAAAGGCAAATTTCCATAGTCCTTAATTACCGCAATTTCGGGATAGTTGCCTCTGGCTTTCAGACGGCTTTGCAGGATCAGCAGCGTTCCTTCAATCCCTTCGTGCAGGTTAACTTTGCTCATTTGAGAATCATCTTTGCGGGAGAAATTTCTGAGCGATCGCACGATTTCCCGAATGCGATCGGCCCCAACCTGCATCGAAGACATGGCTTTCGGCAAATCTTCTAGCAGAAACTCTAGTTCCATATCCTGAATTTTTTCTTGAATTGCTGCCGGCGGCTGCGGGCAGTGCTTCTGGTACATATCGATCAAACTCAGCAAATCTTCGGTGTAGTGGCCGACGTGGACGAGATTGCCGCAGACGCTGCTAACGGGATTGTTAATTTCGTGAGCAACACCAGCTACCATTTGACCGAGTGTAGACATTTTCTCTGTGTGAATCAATACCGCTTGAGTTTGCTGCAACTCGTGCAAAGTATGTTCGAGCTGAAGTTTTTGTTGGGTTAACTCTGTTTGCGATCGCCGCAAAGCTTCTTCACTGCGTTTCTGCTCAGAAATATCAGTAATTAAGCCTTCCAAAGCTATCAACTCTCCCGAGTCGGAAAACACCCCCAAACCTTGCTCCCAAACCCATTTCAATTCGCCGTTTTTAGCAGTAATTCGGTAATTTAGCTGATAGGGTCGATTTTCTTCCAAGGCAACTTGTACGGCATTCCACAAATTCTCGCGATCGTCCGGGTGAGTCAATTCCGAGATAGAAACTTGCCTAGTGCCGATAAATTCTTCAGGAGAATAGCCGGCTAACTGATAGCAACCTTCGCTGACAAACTCCATACTGCGATCGGCATCGTTGCGAAAACGGTAGGCCATCCCCGGCAAATTGCTCATCAGCGTCGCCAAAGCCCGCTGGCTTTCCCGTAGGGCTTCTTCGGCGTGTTTGCGATCGGTAATATCCGTCATCACCCCCAGCATACAGAGTTCGCCTTCCAAATTAATCAATTCCGCTGAAACCAAACACACCACCACCGATCCCGACTTCATCCGAAACTCGCATTCCTGATTGCGAACAAGACCTTGTTCGTGCAAACTTTGCCTAAATTTAATTCTGTCTTGACACCTTACCCAAATATTTAACCCCGGTACTGTATTGCCGAGCGTTTCTTCTAAAGCGTAACCTGTCATCGACAAAAAACTATCATTAACTTCAAGAAAACGACCCTCAGCAAAAGTAGTAATAATCATCGGATCTGGACTCGAGCGAAAAGCCTTAGAAAACTTTTCTTCTGATAAACTCAACTTTTTAATAGCCTCTTCCAACTGACTTGTCCGCTCTTTAACCCGGCATTCCAATATCTCGTTAGCCTGCTTCAGGGCCTCCTCAGCCTGCACCCGATAAGTGATATCGCGCACCACAGCTTGCAGCCCCATTTTGCCGCCGATATCCATAGAAGTTAGCAGCACTTCCGCCGGAAACTCGGAACCATCCAAACGGCATTGCCGCCAGTCAAAACGGCAATTTCCCGATCGCAGAGCCGTATTAATTCGCTCTTGAAAAAAACTC
Source organism: Microcoleus sp. AR_TQ3_B6 (assembly GCF_036702785.1). Lineage (NCBI taxonomy): Bacteria > Bacillati > Cyanobacteriota > Cyanophyceae > Oscillatoriales > Microcoleaceae > Microcoleus > Microcoleus sp. AR_TQ3_B6. The sequence continues at coordinate 93,292 of NZ_JAUBVJ010000021.1, forward strand.
ATAGAATCTTGTCCGTCCGGCTGCAAGGGCGGGCTGAATTCCGAAGGATGCTTGCCGCAAAACTCCGATTGAGTCCTGCATCCAAATAAGTCTAAAGTTGCTGGATTGCAATCCAAAAAACCCTGTTCATCTAGCAGCATAACCGCATCGCTAGTTGATTCGTACAAAGTGCGAAACTTTTTTTCCGACGCCTGCAAAGAAGCAATCAACTGCATCTTTTCCTCGGCCGCCCGCTTGGACTCGGTAATATCTTGCATTACTTGAGAAAAGCCCTGCAACTCTCCGCTTTCATCGCGCAAAGGAGTAACAATAATATTCGCCCAAAATCGCGAGCCGTCTTTGCGAAGCCGCCAGCCTTCATTTTCGTATCGACCTTCTGCAGCCGCCATGAGTATTTTTTCTTGGGGCTTGCCGATTGCAATATCTTCTTTGGTGAAAAAACACTCCGACTTATTGCCGACTATTTCATGAGCTGTGTATCCCAAAATGCGTTCGGCACCAGAATTCCAGCTAGCTACATACCCCTCAGGATCTAACATAAATATAGCGTAATCCTTAACGCCTTCAATTATTAAGCGCAGGCGTTCTTCGCTTTCTCGCAGTCCTGATTCTGCCTGCTTGCGCTGGGTGATATCTTCAACAAAACCTTCATAGTAGAGCAATTTCCCCGCTTCATCGCAGACAGCCCGCGCATTTTCAGCAATCCAAATTATTGTTCCGTCTCGGCGATAAATCTGCGACTCAAAATCCGATACAATGCCCCGTTCTTGCAAAGCAGAAACAAACTGATCGCGCCGATCGGGGTTGACATAAAGCTGATGGCTGATATCAGTCAGAATGCCCATCAATTCTTCGGCTGAGTTATATCCGTAGATGCGAGCCAAAGCTGGGTTAGCGCTGATGTAGCGACCGTCTGGGCTGGTTTGAAAAATGCCCGACACAGCATTTTCAAACATACTATAATATTTTGCTTCCATTTGATACAGTGCCTCCGCGACATTCAGGCATTCGATCGCTTTATTTTCTAATTTTTGATTTCCCACTTTTGAATACCCTGCCCTTGTGTTTGAGTTGAATATTTTTGGTCTACCGCCTGTCAAATTTGAGGCGTTAATTAGGCTCAAAGGTGCTGTATCGCAGCCGGACATGACTGTGTTTATTCATCTGTCCTACTGGGCTGTTAGTTGTTAGTTGTTGCTGATGAAAGTTTAGTCGATCCGGTCTGTCTTTCTTTGAGGCTTGACTGGCTCTCACGATCGCATTGGCAAATCGAACGGCCTGCAGTGCAGGTGTTCGAGCCAAAACCGATCCTGGAAATCTCCCTGAAATATATTAGCAGTTGAATACCGTGAAATAAGTTAGTGTCAAGGCTGTTGTTACAATAATAAAAGGTAGCAACTTCTACAACAGCAAGACTCTATTTTTAGGCTTTGGGTGAGAGTGCGATCGACTCTTACCCTCTGGAGGCAACTAACCGGCATCCATGAGCTAAACGCTGACTCTCGGTGCTGTCTGTCGATTTGAGATTGGAGATTTTAGAAAGAAGAATTGACTCCACAGATGAATCTGGGCCTCTCCTAAGGTCTAAAATTTTTGGGTCTCCACAACTCCTGTCGGAAACTTTTATCGGTCTTTGGGTGCTCTGAGTTACTGTTAAGTATTGTTGCTGATAGATAATACAGCAGACTGCTTGCAGTTGTAAGTAAGATCAGGGGTTTCTATGTAAAGTTGGCACAACAAGAGGATAATTGTTGTATCAAAAAATTCATATTCTGCAGCAGCAGGCGGATAAATTCTGTAGCGGTGCTGGCATTTGGGCAAAAATCTCGGTCCGGGCGCGCTCTCATTTGGTCGGCAACTCTGGTAAAATGCCGATCGATTCTCGGTTTGGTCTAAAAGCTCGATCGGGCTAAATTTGACTATAAGTAATAAATGACAGATTCTCCTCTACTAGCAACGCCAGAGTTATCTCCTGCTTCAACCCTGACGGCGGATTCTCCTCTGTGGCCGACCCTGCTGGAACAACTGTTAGACAGACAATCTCTCTCGCGCGCCCAAGCAGCCGACTTGATGCAGGGATGGCTAGCAGAAGCTATTCCCCCCGTCCTCTCAGGAGCAATTTTAGCGGCCGTCCAAGCCAAAGGCATCTCGGCCCAAGAATTGGCAGGAATGGCTCAGGTATTGCATTCTGGGTCCCAAGCAGGGGAGTCAAAGAGCGTTTTCAATCCCAAATCCTCAATCTCCAATCTCAAATTAATTGATACTTGCGGCACCGGCGGCGACGGCGCTTCCACGTTTAACATTTCGACTGCTGTAGCTTTTGTGGCCGCCGCGGGCAACGTTCGAGTCGCGAAACACGGAAATCGATCGGCATCGAGCAAAGTTGGCTCTGCTGACGTGTTGGAAGCACTCGGAGTCAACCTCAACGCCGATGCCGCGAAGGTGAGAGCTGCGGTAGACTCCGTGGGTATCACCTTTTTATTTGCTCCCGGCTGGCATCCAGCACTTAAGGCTGTAGCGTCGATCCGGCGCACTTTGAAGGTGCGGACTGTTTTTAACGTTTTAGGACCTCTCGTCAATCCTATGCGCCCTACAGGGCAGGTAATTGGGGTGTTCGATCCCAGTCTGGTATCAACTATTGCCCAAGCTTTGGGCGAGTTGGGGACTGAGTTGGCGGTAATCGTTCACGGCAGAGAAAAATTGGACGAGGCGGGTTTGGGAGATGTGACTGATTTGGCGTTTTTGTCGGATGGCAAAGTGGAACTCACTACTTTAGACCCGGAAAAGGTAGGATTGACACCAAGTGCGATCGGCTCGTTAAAAGGCGGAAATGTTGAGGAAAACGCCGAGATTTTGCGGAACGTTTTGCAAGGCAAAGGTACGCCCGCACAAATGGATGTTGTAGCTTTGAATGCGTCTTTGGCTTTTCAGGTGGGAGGCGCAATTCCTATGGGTTCTCACGCAGCAGGAGTTTCTCTGGCTAAGGACATTTTATTGAGCGGCGAATCTTGGTTGAAGTTGCAGCAGTTGATTGAGTTTTTGAAATGAAGGAAGAAGGAAGAAGGAAGAAGGAAGAAGGAAGAAGGAAGAAGGAAGAAGGAAGAAGGAAGAAGGAAGAAGGA
>NZ_JAUBVJ010000022.1:0-4834 GCF_036702785.1 Microcoleus sp. AR_TQ3_B6
CTTTCTTCATGTCCAGCAGCAGTTGCCAGCAGTTGCCAGTAGCCGTCGGTTCGTTGCCAGCAAGCTTGCTTTAGTTGCTCTAGTAAGAAATTGTTACTTCTATCCATCTTTTTTTGTCAGTTATACCTGTATTCCAACTTGTAGGCCTACCACCTAATTCATTGATGGCATTTTTTAATGTATCACCCAACCGCGTGTTTTCAACCGGCACACCGTCTTTAATTTGTTGTAGAGTACGTGGCTCAAGAATACCTGACAATCTAATTGTTGTTGGTTTTCCTCTTCTTAGAACTCCTGCCATTTCTAAGGCATCCACAATCATTCTACCAGCAGAACGGTCAGGAAGATCCCGCTTATAAATGTCTGTTACGTTTATGCCGCCATCTGGAAGCTTTTCAAAAATTACAGCGGGAGCAGGTTGTTGCGATGAAGCTGGCCACATAACAACAGTATTCTTATCTTGGACTCTAATGCTTTTAGGTTTTTCATATTGTCTGCCACCTGTATTGCCTGTTGAATCGTCTGCTGAGCTGTGAAAAACAATTTGGCGTCCTCCAAAAAGTTTTCCAATGTTTGCCAATGCGCTCGAAGCTACAGATGCACCGTGAACTTGTAATGCTACACCTGCTGCTAGGGCAGGAGCACCCGCAAGACAGCCAATTCCGGTTATACATAAAGAACCGCCCCCAGCAGCAGCGCCACTACCCGCTATTATCTCTAAAATCCCAGTGACAAGTGCGGCCCCATCTCCAAAAGTTTGCCCTGCCTTAAAAGCCAAAGTTTGAGGAAGCCCACGTTCTACATCTTTTTCTAATCCGTTCCATCCAGGGCTAAAAATCTGCAACAACCATCTAGCTGGTTCTCCGTTATTACGCAACCATTGATAGACTGCACCAGCAACAAACTCTCCAAGAGGTCTAAAAAACCTCAACAATTCTTGAATAACTTGTTTCAGTGCCAAGCGTTTGTTTGGAGGTAACTTGCCACCAGAACCACCACCCCCAGAACCATTAGACGGATTCTTGGCTAAATCATCATTCCGACTCCCACCTGAAGCAGAATCAGAACCACTACTACCAAATACCTGTTTAAACTGAGGCTCTTTAATCAGAATAAAAGTCGGTGCCCAAATATCATCACTCGGCTTCGGAGGCTTCTGTAAATCGAGCGGCACCTGTTTTTTCGGAGCCTTATTCAACCGCGGCGCTTCCCCAAATTCCGGCAAATTATTCCTCTGTGTCCCAGTCCCTTTGGGGTCGAACGACCCTCTTGTGGTATCAGATTCACCCGGCGCATACTTGCCATCTTTCCAACTAGACTTCGACCAGCTTTCACTCCAATTATTGCGACCATCATCCCACACAGTCCCGCTTCTCGTCCAACTCCAACTGCTGCCATTACTCGTCGAAACACCCCCTTTCGTCACTGATTCCGACTCCGAACCGCTCACAGTTTCCGTCCAAGTGTAACCTCCCTTAAAATAAGATTTGCTGTAACTTGAACTCCAGGTAGAAGACTTGGAAACCGAACTAACTAGACCCTTACTATCGTAAGTGCTTTCGCTCGACCTTTTCTCGTAACTCGAACTACCATTTTCAGTTTTGCGACCATCTTTATAAGTTGTAACTGTCTGTGAATTTCTAGTTGTTGAAGTGTCGCTACTGTTAGATGAACTGGAATTGTTGCCCGAGGTGCTGCTGTTACTTTTGGTAGCTGTTATTGTCGATTCGTCACTGTTACTTTGAGTAGTATAAGTATCAGCCTTATACTCGCTCTCCCACTGAGCATGACTTTCTGAATAATTTTCTTGTGAGTTTTTAGAACTGACTTTCCCCGAACTGTTGCTGCTGGAAGAGTTCGACTTGCTGACAGAATAAGTATCCCGATTGTGGTTTCTAGTTTCCGGGCCGTGTTTGTAGTTTTGGGTCTCATTACTCTGAGTTACCGAGTAATTATTATTTCGATTGTTATTCCAATAATTGCTGCCGTTGCGGCTATTAGTTTCCTCAGACTGATTGACGGTATATGTGTCTCTGTTGCTGGTATTTTTTGACTTGCCGTCATCGTAACTGCTGTTAGCATTACTATTGGCTTCCGAATAAACATCGCGGCTGTTGCTGCCGACTGTTTTGCCGTCTGTTGTAGTGTTGTCCCAGGTTGAGTTAATGACAGAATAGTTGTCGCTGCTGTTGTTGGTTTTGGAGGGGCCGCTGCTGCTGCTACTCTCAGAATTCGAGCGATTGACTTGGGTTTCTTCTCCGCTGTGAGTGTTGGTGGAACTGCTGTTATTGCTGCTATTATTCCAGTCAGCTTTGCCTTGAATTTGAGTTGAACTGTTGCTGACCGAACTGCCGGTGCTGCTAGTATTGCGAGTGTTTGAAGTTGATTTTGACCCCCAATCGTCTTGGCGGTTGCCCTTACTCATTGCATAGCCCGTGCCGTATTTGCTGTCGGATTGGGATTTGCTGTTTCGGTAGCTCTCGGCAGTGGTGTTTGTAGTTTGTGAAGGAGTGGTATAATTGCTAGAACTGCGGGATTTTTGATTAGATGAGCTTTGGTCGTTGCGAGTGCCTTCGTATTTAACTCGGCTGTATTTTTCCTGCGATTGATTTGTGTTTTCGACTGAGTTTTGGGAAAAGTTTTGGCTGCTGTAGGTAGCAGCTTTTGTGCTGGAATCGCTGGTGGATGCGTTAAAAGAGTTGCCCTTGCTGTTGGTGTTGACGGTGCTTTTATCCCAGCTTGATTCTGTGTTTGAGAAGTTGCTATTGGTTTGAGTGTGGGTGGTAGTCGTGCCGTTAGAGTTGCTGGTAGCGGTGGTTGTGTTTGGCGCTAATTCTGTGGTATACGAGCTAGTGCCTGCCTCGCTGTTTCCGGTTGAGGTGCTGGTAGTCTTTGGCGTGCTGGATGAGGCGTTGGTTAGCGCCGGTCTTTCTGAGGGTTTGGCTGCGGTATGATTCGGAGAGTTACTGGTATTTGCATCGGCAGCAATTAGGGATTTTGTCAATTGTTTGGTTGCTGCCAAGACTGGGATGGTGGGAATTGTTTCGGTGGCGGTAGCAATTGCCAATTCGGGATTTAATATTCCGTATCCTGTCCTTTCGTCCCATCCGGGTACGTCGATGTCGCTGGCTGTTTTTAGGAGGATGTTTTTGATTTGTTGCCGACTCAGTGATGGGTTGGCTGTCCACATTTGGGAAAGGGTGTTTGTGACTCTAGCGGCGGCTATTGATGTGCCTTGTTTTGTTTCGGTTGTTGATGGTTCTGCTGTTTCTGGAAGGCTGATTGGTGCTAAGATATCTAAGCCTTCTCCGTAGCTGGAATAAGCGCTGCGGTGGTTGTTTTCGGAGGCGCCAACTGTGATGATGTTGTCGAATTCTGTGGAGGCTTGTCCGAGTGCGGATGCGAGATCCCCTTGATTGCCAGCGGCTGCTACAATCAGGATGTTGTTGTCTTGGGCGTATTTAAGTGCTGATTTTTCTTCTGCTGTCAGTTTGTGCCGTGTGGTTTGTGTGCCGTCGGGATTAATTTGGGTTAAGTCGAAGCTGAGGTTGACGACGGCGTTGGGTTGTTTTGAGGCTTTGGCTGCGTCTACAAATTCTATCAGGGATTGCTGCCAGTTGCCGCTACCAATTGCTCTTCCTAACCAAATCGGAGTCGATTTTTTGGTGGCGTTTTTATTGTTGGAGTCGCTGATAATTTCTAAAATTGTGTCGCCGTGTTGGTTTCCTTCGTTTGGTTGGAGTAGGGGATTGTTGTCGCCCTCGATTAAGTCTTTTCCAAGGATGATTTGGCTGTAGTTGATGTTGGGATTGTTGGTGACAAAGCCGGTGTCGATGATTCCGATTAATGGTTGGTTTTGTTGGGGGATGTTGGGGCTTGTTTCTGGTTTGGTTTCTGTGTCGGTTACTGTGTATTCGTTGATGGTTGTTTCGGAGTCCCTGTCTGTTGCAGTTGCGATGAAGGAGTCGGCGATGAGATTTTGTGAGTTGTCTGGCTGATTGTTTTCCTCGGATGGTATTTCGGGAGTGATGGCGATGTTTTTGGAGTCGAAGTCGGGGTTTACATATTCCTGGATGGTTGTTGGCTGCTGATTGTCGCTGTCGGCGGTGATATTTTCCGATTGTGGCGAGTGATGGTTTTCTGTGAGGGCAATTTCGGGAATAATAGTTTGGGCGTCGGTAACTATATATTCTGATGCGGATGGTTGATGATTTTGGCTGGCTTCTGTGGAGGGAATGAGAGGGAATTGTTGGGCGAGTATGCTGTTGAGAGTTTCCGACAGTTGAGAAATTTCTTGGGGATAAATTAGCGGGAAATTTTCAGGAGTTTGGCTGGCTATTTCGGCCCTGTCGATAGGCTTGGGGGAGATGTTTTCAATTTCTCCGGTGAGAATGTCTGTGGATTCTGCGGGTATTGCTGGTATTTCTGGTTTGTCTGCTTGGATAAAGACGGGTATTTCGATTTTGTCACCTGTGATGAAGTCGATTGAGTTGATATTTACGATCGCAGGTTGAGTATTTTCTGAGATAGTTGAGATGATATTTTCGGAAATTGTGGGGTTTTGGGTTTCTCCCGCTGGGGAATTTTCGGGTTTTGTCTCAACAGGATTTGTCCGGGAATTAGGAATTTCCGAAACAGTCTGATTTTCAGTTTCTGCTGCTGAGGAATTTTCGGGTTTTGTCTCAACAGGATTTGTCCGGGAATTGAGGTTTTCGGAAATTGTCGGATTTTCAGTTTCTGCTGGTGAGGAGTTTTCCGTTTTTGTCTCAACAGGATTTGTCCGAGAATTGGGAATTTCGGAAACTGTCGGATTTTTGGTTTCTACTGCGGGAGA
>NZ_JAUBVJ010000022.1:4934-47281 GCF_036702785.1 Microcoleus sp. AR_TQ3_B6
CGGATTTTTGGTTTCTACTGCGGGAGAATCTGTTTTTGTCTCAACAGGATTTGTCCGAGAATTGGGAATTTCGGAAATTGTCGGATTTTCAGTTTCTGTGGCTGAGGAGTTTTCCGTTTTTGTTTCAGCAGGATTCGTCCGAAAATTGGGAATTTCGGAAATTGTCGGATTTTCAGTTTCTGTGGCTGAGGAGTTTTCCGTTTTTGTTTCAACAGGATTTGTCCGAGAATCGGGAATTTCGGAAACTGTCGGATTTTTGGTTTCTACTGCGGGAGAATCGGTTTTTGTTTCAACAGGATTTGTCCGAGAATTGGGAATTTCGGAAACTGTCGGATTTTTGGTTTCTACTGCGGGAGAATCTGTTTTTGTCTCAACAGGATTTGTCCGGGAATTAGGAATTTCGGAAATTGTCGGATTTTCAGTTTCTGTGGCTGAGGAATTTTCCGTTTTTGTTTCAACAGGATTCGTCCGAGAATTGGGATTTTCAGAAACAGTGGGGTTTTTGGTTTCTGTGGCTGGATAATTTTCGGGTTTTGTTTCAACAGGATTTGTTGCAGAAGTAGTATCTGCTTTTTTGTCTTCTAATTTATTCTCTGTTTGTAGCGCAGCGTCACCTATCAATTCTTTGCCTTTTTCTGATGTACGCCAATCGGAGTTTTTGGCAATTACATCATCCATTGAAATGACTTTAGGGGTTGCACCTTTGAGCGAAAATATGATATCATTGTAATCAGCATCGCTCGCTTCTCCTATCCCCATATCTTCCATGACAAATATACTGCTGCCATTGGCAACACTGGCTATTTGTCCCGATTTAAAAGCACCGCTGGAATTAGCGGTTGCCATTGAGAATAAGGGTTTTTTGTCGCCGCCAATGCCTGGATTGTCGTATACTTGCTGTATTGTGCCGTTGGGAACTAGGATGATACCAAGTTCGTCTCCCGGAGTCATTGCGAAGGTTTTGATGCCTCGGTATTCCCCGATATTGAAGTTGTTTTCTTCCTCGAAACTAGAGAATTTCGCTGCTTCTGTACTGTCTGAAATGGCGATATAACCGAGTGAGGAGTTGCTTAAAGCGCGTCTGGCTGCTTCTTTGATAAATGCTTCGGAATCGGGAATAAATTCCTGCATTCCTGTGAGGCTGATAATTGCTAGTTCTCCTTGATACAAGCCTCCATCTGATAGGTAATCGAAGCTAATTTTACCTGTTTGGTCTGCTTGGAAAATGCCGGAGTCGAAAGAGATGTTATTTTGAGTTGCTGGTGGGGCTGTATCGCCTGTGATTGGGTCGGTTTGAGTGGTGGATATTTGCGGTGTTTGGGGGATGTTGTTGGTTGTTGGTGTGGGATTGGTGTTGAGGATGAAGCTGTCTATGTCTGGTTGGGGTGGTGTTTCTGGGCTGTTATCGAGGATTTGGTTGTTTGATGCTAATGGTTCAATTGTGGTGTTTGAGGATGATATTTCGTTCGTTTTTAGGAGATTTTCCGAGGGGGAAGTGTAGTTATTGCTATATTTGTTTGGTTGCAGGTCTTCTGCAATATCGGGAAGAATGGAAGAGTTGCCTGTTAGTTCGGGGGTAGATGCTTCAATTTGTAACATGATTTAAAGTTCTTTCTTGACAGTAAAAGAAATAAAAAAATGCCGAATTTTAGCAAGTTTATTGGGTAAATTTCGTAAGTCAAGCGAGTCTATGCCACGCAGGAGTTGTGAGTTTTTCCTGGCGAACATAAGATGCGATATCGAAGAGTCTAAATCGGCGAAAGTGGCCGATATAAAGTTTGATGCGATCGCAATAAATGGTTTTTTTTATGGCTGTTGTGAATCTATAAATTTGAGAATATCAATAGCTTTTATTGAAGTCAAGGGGTTTGGACTATCTGCAAGCAACTTTTATGTAAACTTTTATCTATCTTCGATACGGTGAAGTTTCACACTAGGAATTTTGGGCGTTTGAGGGTTGGGAATTGGCGATCGCCAAACTGATTTTGGTGTCCATATTAGAAAAAGTAATTTGATTGTTCACAAAATTCCGAAAAAACCGATCGCAACAATAAAGGCTTTGCAAACTAGATTGTACAGTCCTAGAGGCAGACACACTATATGTATAGCCTTGTAACATGAGTTACTATCTGGCCCACCGGCCCACGGGCATGGGGCATAGGGCATAGGGCATAGGGCATGGGGCATAGGGCATACCTGACTGCGCTGGAGAACCCCTATAGTGTGGTGCGATTCCTAATAATTACTCACGATCGATGACTGATGACTTCGCCTAAGTGAAGCCTAATATATGCCAAAATACGGACGAAATGTGCTATCTGTAGAAGACGAAAGCAGCCTTGACGAAATTTAAAGTCCCATGTTGAAGGCGAACGGGAGTATATTGGCAGACAATCGATCGACCGCCTCGCAGTGGGCGCAAGAAGCTTTAGGGCTTCCCGAAGTTCAAGTACAAGCACGTTTGCGGGGAAATCACCTGCACATTTTGTGCGAAGCAGCGCAGTGTCCGTCTCAAGAATTGGTGACGGCGAGATTTACCACGGCGATCGCACAAACTGATTTAACGCGACTGCTGCCCGATCGACCTAAAATTTACCAGTTGTTTCTGTGCGGCCGCAAACTCGGTTCCCGACAAAATGACTGGACAGTCCGACTAGATTGCAGCAGTCCGCAGCGGCAGCAACAGCCACAGCAACCGCAACCAAAAGTGGCCGAAGTGCCGCCGCCAGCGAGTCCCCCCAACGGCGAACCGCCACATCGCCCAAAAAGAGGCGGATTATTCGGCAAATTTAATAATGAAAACCGCAAACTCAAACCGACACAAAAACCGGTAGAAACATCGGCCCGCGCGGCGCAAGTACGGGAAGAACTGGATTTTGACGCCGAAAGTCTGCCCGTCGCCGCACGGATTCAATACCCAGAAGTTTTTGAAACTTCCCCCGTGACGATCGACACCGCGACTGCTGCGACGCGGTTCGCTGTTAGTTCCGCCGTTCCCCCGCAGCCTGTGGCGAACCGTGGCGCGGTGGCTTTGATTGAATCCCCCGAAGCCGACTCAGGCGAGGGCGAGATGGCTGGAACATTGACGGTTTCGCCGGAAACTTTGGCGCGCGGGGGCTATCCAGAGGCGATCGCCAGCTATCTCAGCGAAATCCTCGGGCCGATGGGAGTTTCGGTGAAAGTAAGCATTCGCGAAAAAGAACTCAAAAGCAGCCGGGAAACCCTGCCGCTGAATGCGCCAGAAAATATCAAGCCCAAGGAACGCCGGCTGCTGGTGCTGTGCGAGTCAGCTTACAGCCCCGACCCCTCCTTGCTGGCAGAACCCATCGCCAGCAGGCTGCGGAAACTACAACTAGAGGATTTCCGGGAAGCCGTCATCTGCAGCCAAGTTAGCGGCGAAGCGAAGGCGGACTGGCTGCTGCGGGTTGATTTGACTTCGCCGGACAAAATTCTCAAGGAATGGGCCAGGTGGGGAGACGTGGCTGCGATCGCCAAACTGCTAAACCAACACTTGGCAGCATCGAGAGTCGAAGTGCGGGCCACCCTCAAAGAAGCAACCCTCCACCTGTTTTGCAGCAAAACAGCCAAAAAAGGACAAAAGCCTAAACGGCAAGAATACCCCGATCGGCAGCAAACCACCGACACGATCGCCCCTTTGTTAGCCTCCTTCGCGCCCCAAGGCCTCCGCGCAGCTACTATCTACGGCGTAGAACCAGCCAGCGGCCAAGAGGCGAATCCCGAGTCGCCGGTGTGGATAGACTGGGTGGACTTGCCGGCCGCCCACCACCCCGACTTGGCGGCGAGCGTCAGAACCCTGGCTGCAGAGGGCGACCAATTGGCTCTGACTTTTTTATTGAACAGGTTGCTAAACCCCAGTCTCAGACGGAAGCTGGAAACTGGAGGGATTCGGGCTGTGGTGCTGCAAAAAGCCGACGTGCTGCACGTCATGACAGAAGCTCTGACTTGCCCTTCTCAGTCGAAGGTAGGACCGCCGGTGGCTAAATTCTTGCGGCAGTTACAAATTCCGGGAGTGGCAGGGGTGCGAGTCTACGGGCGCCGCGCCGGCCAGAAACAGCCCCTGTGGCGCTACGCAATTGACCTGAGAACGGCGGTTGACGAGGAATCAACGGCGGCACCCGCACCGGCTCCCTCGCAACTGGCTGTCTTGAAAAAGGAACCAGTGCCGGAGTTTGCGCCGGCCGAGGATGGGAGTTTTTCGGATTTGGGCGAGAATTTGATGTTCGATGCGCCAGTGCCCAACTCCTGGCGGCCCCCCTTTAAAATCAGACTCCCCGGATACAATCTGGGCGAGCAGTTAGTTCAAGCTGCGGTGCAACCGCTTGTCGCTTCGGGCTTGTTTGTTCCCAACGATGGTTTGTCAACAAATGCTGCCGCGCCCGGGGGCGTGAGAGCCGATCGCGCCGCCAGCATGGCTTTGATTTGGGCGCTCGCCGGCTGTCTGCTGACTTTCAATACCGATTGGCTCCTGGGTCTATTTCTGCAATCTGCGACGGTCAGTCAAGCTCCTAGCGTCTCGTCCGTTTGCAGCGACCAAACTTGTCAAAATCCCTCCCCCAAGGCGGAGGGCGACGTTCCAGCTCCACCAACGAACGAAACCCCCGACCCCGTTCCCCCTTCTTCTGAGGTGAATTTGCCTCAAATTCCGTTGCAGCCGTTGCCCTCCGCGAAGGGGGAAGAGGCTTTCAATGGCTCAGGGTTTACGAAACCGGGAACTACTAGCGTTCCTGTAGCTGATGTTTCTGCAGCACCCGTGTTCCCGACTTTGAGGAGCCAGCAGCTTGACGAGCAGATAGCGCGCTATCAAGAGTACATCCACCTCCACAAAAAACCGCCGGATATTTTAATTGTCGGTAGTTCGAGGGCGCTGCGGGGCATTGACCCGGCGGTTTTGGAAACAGCTTTGGCAGCTTCGGGCTACCCGGGGCTGAGGGCTTACAATTTTGGGGTTAATGGAGCTACTCTCCAGGTTGTGGATTCGATCGTCCGCCGGATTTTGCCGCCGCAACAACTGCCAAAATTGCTGGTGCTGGCGGATGGGGCGAGGGCTCTCAACAGCGGGCGGCCGGATTTGACTTTTAGTGCGATCGCTTCTTCGGAAGGTTACAGGCAATTGTCCCGGGGTAGTTTTCTGATCCGCACCAATGAATTAGATGCCGAAGGATCGAATCCTAGCGCCAAAAATCCGGTGGCGACTGCTACTGAATTGGTGCAGAATTTGGCACAAGCTCAAGCTAACGTTCAGCAATTGGTCAGTCAAAAGTTGGTGGAGGGTTCTGCAACTTACAAACAGCGCGATCGGCTTAAAGGGTTTTTGCGATCGATCGCCAATCCCTCAGCCCCTGTTGCCACCGAGAGCTCCCAAACCGCAGCCCTCGGTCAACAAACCACTGAAAATTCCCACCCAACTGCTGCGGGCAAACAACCCAGTGAGTTTGAACCAAACGGCTTTTTGCCGATCGATATACGCTTCAATCCCGATACTTACTTTCAGAGCCACCCCAAAGTATCTGGCTACTACGACTCCGACTATCAAGATTTTAAATTGATAGGCGAACAAACTGTAGCACTCAAAAATCTGATCGAATTTACCAAGGTTCGCAACATCAATCTCGTGTTTGTCAATATGCCTTTGACTGAAGATTATTTAGACCCGGTGCGGACAAGTTACGAACAAGAATTCCGGCAATATATGCAACAATTAGCAGCTCAAAGCGGGCTAATTTTCCTAGATAAAAGTTTATTGTGGCCCCAGGCGCGGGAATCTTTTTCCGACCCCAGCCACCTCAACCGTTACGGTGCTGTAGCAGTTTCTAAGCGGTTGGCTCAAGATCCCATGATTCCCTGGCCGGCGAAACAATAGTTTTGACTTTTGAGTTTTGAGTTATTTTAGAAGAAGTTAAAGGAGCCCAGCGTTGCGAGTGCGGCGCGGCTCTTTCAAAACTATTCTTTCCGGCGGCTGAATACTGAAAATGAAAAGATTGATATTTCCTGAGAAGAGTAAAACTACACATATAAAAAGTGCCAGAAAAAATCTGCCTTTGATATTTTTTATATTATCTTTAGCATTTTTCTGTTGGAGTTTGTATAAAGGTTTCTTTTTACCTTTAGCTTTATCATCTCCGGCGCCCAGCAACGAACAAAGTAGCGAACATCAAACTCTGGCACCCTTTGAACAGGTTGTCCAAGACGCACAAAAATTAGAGGGATTATTTACCCTTTACCGCAATCAAACAACTAATAAAGTTTATCTCGAAATTACACCGCAACAACTAGACAAAAAGTTCCTGTGCTTTGTGACATTGGCATCGGGTTTGGGGGAAGCGGGCATTTTGAGCGGAATGCCGATCGGCGATTTCTTGTTTCAACTGCGCCGAGTCCAAAATAACGTGCAGTTTGTGATACCAAATATCAATTTTCGCACCAGTCCGGGCGACCCGCAAGCTGGTTCGGTGGAAAGGGCATTTAGCGAGTCGATTCTCTATTCTTTGCCGCTCAAAAGCATTCATCCGCAAAGACAAACTCTGCTGATCGATTTAGGCGATTTGCTGATGAGCGAAAAACGCGATTTACCAGGGGTAAAAGCAGTTTTGCCGATGATTTTGGGCGCTTCTTACTCGATCGAGGAAGACAAGTCTTACTTTAAAGATGTTAAAGCGTTTCCGCTGAATGTGGAAATTACTTCTATTTACGGTTTTTCCAGCGATAATGACAGTGCGGTTAACTCTTTACCTTCGATTCCTGACAGTCGGGCTTTTGACCTCCGCATTCACTACAGTTTCTCGGAAGTGCCGCTAAATAACGGCTACCGCCCCAGACTTGCGGACGAGCGAGTGGGCTATTTTCTTACAGCATATAAGGACTTTTCTGACAAGAGCAGCCGGGAGCCTTTTGTGCGCTATATCAATCGCTGGCATTTGCAAAAGCAAATCCCGACAGCGCCGATGTCGCCTCCGGTGCAGCCGATCGTCTTTTGGATTGAAAATAATGTGCCTGTGGAATACCGAAACGCAATTCGCGAGGGCGTTTTGGAGTGGAACAAAGCTTTTGAAAAGGCAGGTTTTACGGAGGCAATTCAGGTCAAACAAATGCCGGACAATGCTAAATGGGACCCGGCTGATGTTCGCTACAATACTATTCGCTGGTCGAGTTCTTTTGAGGCTGAGTTTGCCGGGCTCGGGCCGTCTCGCACTAACCCGCTGACGGGGGAAATTTTGGATGCTGACATTCTTTTGGATGCTAATATTGTCCGGCAACTCAAACAGGGCTATCGGTCTTTGGTGGAACAAAATCGATCGGTATCTAAGAGTTTTCAAGGGCGAAACGGTTCTAATACTAATCCCTGTCAGTTCGGGATGTATTCTCGCTATTTGAATGTGCTAGAAAATGGGGATTTAGGAAAAAGTAGCGGGGAAAATGCTCGAGGCGGAATTGCTGATGATTTGCCGACTTTGGTAGAAAGATACCAAGAGCAAAAGCGAAATCCTTTATCGCGGTTGATGTCGAGTTCGGATATGTGTTTTGGGTTGGAATCGAGCCGACAGTTTGCGATCGGGGCAATGTCGATGGATCTGTTGGAAAATGCAGCGCCTAGCGGTGGGGCGATTGACAATTATGTTAATGAATATATCCGATTTTTGACGGCCCACGAAGTAGGTCATACTCTCGGTTTGAGGCACAATTTTCACGGGAGTACGATGCTGCAACCGGAGGATTTGAACAATACTCAGATAACTCGCACCCAAGGTATGATTGCGTCGGTGATGGATTATGTGCCGATTAATTTGGCACCTGCGGGAACTGTGCAGGGCGACTATTATCCCAGGATTGTAGGGCCTTATGACGATTGGGCGATCGAGTACGGTTACAAGGTGATTGGCGGCGTAAATCCCAGCAGCGAGTTACCAGCGCTGCAACAAATTGCCAGCCGCGCTGCCGAACCCCCATTAGCTTACGCGGCGGATGAGGATTCTGTTGATATTCTCGACCCCGCTGCGAATACTTTCGATCTCAGCGCTAATATGCTGAGGTATTCGCAATGGCAATTGGATAATGCTAGGGCGATGTGGAAGCGTTTAGAAAAGCGAATTCCGGTTGGGGAAGAGGGTTATAACGAACTGCGGGTGATGTTTGATTCGGTGTTTGGGTATTATGTTCAGCAGGTGATGAATGCTACTTTGTACGTTGGGGGACAGTCGTTTAATCGGATTCGCCCTGGTGATACTAATGCGAAGTTGCCGTTTGTGCCGATCGAACTTTCTCAGCAGCGAGAAGCTTTAGCAACATTAGAGAAGTACGTTTTTGCCCCGGATGCGTTTAGTTTTGCGCCGGAATTGCTCAACAAATTGGCGCCTTCGCGCTGGGATCACTGGGGAAGTCCGGCTTTGGTGTTTCCTCTAGATTACCCGATCGGCGATCGAATTACTTTTTTGCAGCGGTTTGTGTTGCGAGTTTTGCTATCTCCGACGCGCTTGGCGAGGCTGCGGGATGCCGAGTTAAAATCGGCGCCGGAAACTGCTTTGAGGTTGCCGGAAGTGTTGGATACTGTGCAAAAGGATATCTGGAAAGAGGTTTTGCAGCCGACAAATAAAAAGATGGAGATTTCGACTTTTAGGCGTTCTTTGCAGCGGGAACATTTAGCAATTTTGATCGGAATGGTGCTGCGAAAAACGAATGTTCCTGAGGATGCGCGGAGTTTGGCTTGGTACGAGTTGCGGCAGTTGCGGGAGGGTTTGAGCAAGAGTATTCGGAATTTGGATCGGAATGCTGATGCTTATACGCGGGCTCATTTGGAGGAAACGCGCGATCGAATTTCTAAGGTTTTGAATTCGCAAATTCAGTCGAATTAATTTTATATAGGGCTTACGCATAGGGGCCGAGAAACCGGGTTTTTTACGAGAATATTTCCTGGCAGCCTGCAGCAGATTCGGTAAAAAACCCGGTTTCTTTGGTGGAAGTGCGTAATTTCTGACTTAGGATCGCGAATTAAATAACTTACAATTTTAATTGTTATTGTGGGATGGGCGTCCCGCCCGTCCCACTTTCAAGAGTGGAAGTTATTTAATTGTCATTCCTTATTAATTGAGTGCTTCTATCTGCAATCAAAAATTATGACTACAGATACTTCCAACAAACATCACCTGCGATTGGCGCTATTTTGGGCATTACTGGGGAGTCTGGCAGCCTTGGCATTATTTCCTTATGCGCTGTCTCTGAATCCAGCAGTCGGGCAACTGCCTGCACCGTTACCTGTTATAGCTATTGCCTCCGCCCTTCAAACTGGACTTCTTTTGATTCTCCTGAATTGGATTGGACTGCGCTTAGGCAACTCAATGGGACTCGATACGCCCCTGATTCGTGCGCTGGTGTATCGACAGCCTGTTCCCACTCTTTCTAAATCTGCTATCAAAACGGCACTGATAGTCGGTGGCGTTGGTGGCATCGTCTTAATTGGATTGAGTTTAGCGTTTGAACCTTGGATGCCTCCCATGGCTTCAACAACTGCGTTAAAGATTGACCTCTGGAAACGCATATTAGCTTCTTTCTACGGAGGCATTACCGAAGAACTCTTGGTGAGATTATTCGGTATGACATTGATGGCATGGCTACTTTGGAAGATTTTTCATGGACGCCGATCGGAACCTAGTGGGTCAATTTTTTGGCTGGCAATTGTGGGGGCGGCAATTCTGTTTGGTGTGGGTCATTTGCCTGCCGCTGCCAATCTCTGGGGACTAACCCCAATCGTCATTTTCCGAACGATTGTACTCAATGCTATTTTGGGGATTCCCTTTGGATTTTTGTACTGGCGCTGGGGGTTGGAATATGCAATGTTATCTCATTTTTTTGCCGATTTGGTACTGCATGGAATTGGAGGAAATTAGAAAATTGTTCTTGCTTTCCATCCCCCCGAAGTCCGACAGCATACTGGATATGCTCGCGCATAGCTTCTCTTGACAAAGATTTTAGACAATCGCTGGCGATCGCAATTTACTCAGAAAACGGGTAAAGGGGCAAGCTTTGTTATATAAAGCTTAACCCCTCTAATATCAAATCCGTTAGCATCGGAATAGTAAATTCGAGTTCACTGTTGACTGTTCACGGCGTCAACCGTCAACTGTCAACCGTCAACAGTCAACATCACGGACGGTGTAACCGGAAATGATATAACTCGCGCCAGGGATAGAATTAATAGGGCAAAGAGTTTTAATTCCGAGGTCCGACAGTCGATAGATTCAAGCCGCTATCATAGATGTCATCAGCAATCTGAAGTCCCAGCGGAATACCACCAATATTCTGACCGAGGTCGGGATTGCCTGTATCATCTGGAGCAAAAGCATCAAATACCCAATGCACTCCTAAAAAGACACGACTGAGGCCATTTTCGATAATCATTTGCCACAGTCCACCAGGGAAACTGCGAACGTGTTTGGGTCGTACAGTTCCCTTATTGTCTCGGCTAATGCCATTTAACTCATCAGAAACCAAGGTAATCCCATCAAACAAGCAGTCATCGCTGTGGCTAGTTACGCCATAAAACCGTCGGGTAATGTGCAACGCCGCTGCACCGAACGTAGCGTGTCCAGAAGGATAGGCTGGAAAAGGTGGCGTAAAGTTTTTGCCGGTGGAATTCGTATTCGGTGCCCCTAGCGGTAACCAAAAGGGGTCAGCATCGTCAGAGATGACGTTATTGCCAGTAGCGGTTGGGCCTAATGAGGGATCGTGTTCCCGAATGGCGACGACAGGTCGCCATAAATCGTGAATGTATTTCTGATCCCAGGCTAAAATACCCGCATCTCCCATTGCAGCATTGACTAGCGCAAAAAGACGAGCATTTTGATCGACAGTATTATTCTGAGCGATCGCCACGGCACGGACAATCTGGTTGTACAACCGAGGGGGTGTCCCTAACTCAACAGCGCCATCATAGCCCCAGTAGATGCCGATGAGTGTTTCATTTGCAGTTCGAGGAGAAATATCTGCAGGCAAAGTTCCCATCAATTCAGGTGCAATCCCTTTCCCGCGCACCTGTCTCAGGGCGTTGATATACTCAGGACTTTCTAGCTGAGGTGGAGCATCTAACTCATGACGGTTAGTAATAGCAAAACCTCTTGATTGTGCGCCATAGAAGGGGGCATGAAAACCTTGATTGCTATTATCTGGATCGGGACGGTGTGCGCCACGGGCCACTGATGCAGCATAGCCATCATCGCTAGCGCTAGGATCGTCTTGCCGTTTCTCCAAGATTTTTTTAGCTACCAAAAGACCAAATTCATGACCTTCTTGTAGGCCGTCTCCTCCTAAACCTGCTTGAGTATGTTTCAGATTAAAAAAGGATTTTTGACTGGGATACAAGCTAGACAATGTAGCGTGGGCAGCGGCGGCTACCGCAGCATTGGCTGAGGCATTGGGTTTGGGAGTAGGTAAGTTAGGAAGATAAGGAGATAAGTTAACTGGATCGGGTAGATTGCGCTGTACCCCTGCATAGGCGTCATACATAGCTAAGTGAACGATCGCCAAAGCGCGAGAACTTAGAGTGGGGCCTGGTTGCTCATTCTTTCCGTTAGTAAAACTAATGCGATTGGCTTCGAGAGCGACTTCATTCCAATACAAAATAGGATCCATTGTGTTTCTCTTAGTAATAGTTAAGTACGGCTGCTTACCAACGCCCGGTAATGCGTTGGGCTATAATAAGGGGGATTTTGCTAATTTTAGTGGCAGCTAATTTCTGCTTGAGTTCACCCTTACCTTCAGTTAGTAAATCTAGCCGAGGAGTTTTCCTCATTGCGCTCATTCTCACTAAAGTTTGAGGCAATCGCCCAGTCACTTTTTTGAGTTACCTCAAATGAGTGTCACTCGTTTGAGGGACATGGCTGCAACTTTGCCCAAACTTTGCAGATTTTGCTGAACTAATACGGCAACCAGCCCTGGAAAATAAGTAATAATTTGGAGGGAAACATTTTCCTAGGGTGTTTAGCATTCGCGGCCGATCGAGCGATCGCAACTTGCATCGTATAGGATAGATATAGGGGGAGCCTAAACAAAAAATAAGAAGCTGGGCAATTGCTGCGGTCAGAACGTGGTTGTTGGGCGATCGTTTTTGACTCAAACAGGGAGGAGATTATCCAATGGCAAGGGCAAATCAACCCCTAGAGGCATGGCGTGAGATGTTGGAGAATATCCTCGAATATTATGCGGATTTTCCTTAGAGTTATGGGGAGGTGATTACCTATGTGGTGGTCAGGCGCGATTCCTTCGGAAAGCTGCGCTAACGCAACCATTTTATGCTGATACATGAAGGTTGGGAAAATCATCTGCGAGTTGATGGTTATGTGGTTCATGCCGAAATCCGCAATGACAAAATCTGGATTTATTATGATGGTATTGAAGACGGCATCACTGAGGAACTCGTCGCCTCTGGCGTACCCAAAGACCGCATTGTTCTTGCTTTCCATCCACCCGAAGTCCGACAGCATACTGGATATGCGATCCCATAGCTTCTTTGGAAACAATAACTTTTGAACCGCATACTGCCACGCCACCTCGCTCAAGCGCATCAACTACGTTGCGATCGTTAGCATGAGCTCTTGAGGATTAAACGGTTGACGTTTAGAGGCATTGAGAAATTCGATGCTAATCGGTTTGTTAGTTTCGTCATAACTGACGATCGCACCTGCAGGTTCAGAAATAGTATTCGCTGGAAACGCATCGCGGAAGATAAAAATCAGAATGTCTGCTTCTGCATCGTATTTAACATTCATCAGGATTCTCCTGCCAATATCGCTTGAGTTGATTTGTCCAGTACAGAGTTAAAATTCAGCTATTTCTGGTTAGAGACGCTTATACCTGTTGTAGAGATTGACCAAATAATTGTGGCTTTGGCAAGGTTTTACCCTGATCTAGCGTCGATTCAGTTAGAAGTTCCAAAACCTCGCGGGCATTGTGTAATGCCTCTTCGTAAGTATCGCCGTGGGTATGGCAATAGTCTCCCCATTCGGGAAAGCTAACGACATAGCACCCATCCTCATCTGACCATTGAATAATAATGGTGTAATGACTGTTCATCTGTCTTCCTCCTCAATTTGGGCCAGTTGCTTGAGAGCGTTGTCAACATCTTTTTCCTGGTAGGGCTTGGCATCACCGCTGTCTTTTCCTGAGAGGGTCAGCTTTCCTGACAGCAGAGGATGTGACCATTTGGTGTGGCTACCTTTAGCAGCCTCACAAGCAAATCCTGCTTTCAATAATAGGCTTTTCAAATCCCTGATTTTTCTGGGCATCCCCTACTTACCACTCCCCTCTGTTTCCATTTTGCATTGTTCATTTTCAATTTTTAATTGTAACGCCTCACACTCTGTGGCTAACGGAATGCCCAAGTCTGTCGCTAGCGCCAACGCCTGCTGACAATATTGCCGGGCCACGTCGCACTCGCCCAAGTCTTGATGCAGTTCTGCTAAAATTCTAAGTGTATGAGATTCCCCTTCTCGATCTCCAATATTTTTAGATATTTTCAAAGATTTCTGTAGAACTTCAAAGGCTTCCGGGTATCGTTGGAGCTTACCTAGAGCATTTCCAAGGTTTGCCCACTTAATTCCTTGGTACCAATCCTCTATTCCTTGCTTGCCATAATTTTTCATCCTCGACTGAACTTCTGAGGCTTTTTGATCGTACTCAATTACTTTAAGATAATTTTTCTGACGACCATAGATGAGGCCTAAATTTCCTAAAGCAGCGATTTCTCCTATTTGATCGCCAATCTTCTTAGCATGGTTAAAATTTTGTTTAAAACAATAAAATGCCATAGCTAAATCATCTAAATAGTAGTAAGCAAAACCTAAATTTCCCAGGGAGTGTCCTACTGCCTCACAATCACTAAACTCTAGTGCAATAAGTAAGCTTGTCCAATGATATTTAATTGCTTCAGTGTAGTTGCCAATATATAGATAGATATTTCCAAAATTGCTTAACGATCTTCCTTCTAATCTGCGATTGCAGGTTTTATGAGAAATATTTAGGAGTTTATTAGAAAGGTAAAATAATTCTTGAGAATAGTTCCAGATAAATAGTTGGCTGTGCAATTGAAGATTATTCGACTTGTTTGGAGATAGGAATATAATTTTTTCCGCCTCTCTCCAAGCCTCAATCTCATAGAAGTGATCGAACGCTTCCAGGTAGCCGCGCACGGTTTCCAGTCTTGGGGCATTGGGGGCAGGTTCGTAGGCGTTGAGCCAGAGGTGTGCTGCTTGGCGTTCGGCGTGATGCCTGGTTAATGTGTCGGCTTTGAGCAAGTCGTAGGCGATCGCACGGATCAAATTGTGTTGGCGAATATCAGTTCCTTCTTTTTCAATCAGAGTACGATCGCCCAAAACTCGATAAGCCACTTTTTGCTGTTGGGGAGAGCGATCCTCAATCATCGCCAACCAAAACTTTTTGGGAACCGGGCGGCGAAACACCGCACTGCGACAGAGCAAATTCAGAGCATCTGCAGGGAGTTTTTCTAAGGATTTCTTGATCCGTTGTCGGACTTTGCGATCGAGGGCTTCGTTGTACTCCGTTTCATCCAAGCGAGTTGCTTGTAATTCCCTGGCAACTTGCTCAAATTCTGGTTGATAAACTTGCCAATAGCGGGAAACATCGCCTGCAAATTCCTGCAAAATATCTTCAGCAATCACCTTTAAAACCAGCGGATGACCTTCATATATCTTGGCGATACGGGTGAGAATGTCTCGGTTAGAAGGTTCGACAAGCACCCCGCCTTTGGCAAAGAATTCCAGTTGCTCTAACTCCAACAGCCCATTCAGTCGGTATTCTGCCCAAGTATTGGGGTAGCGATCGCTAAATTCAACCACTGCTGCGGGGAAGGCTTGCGCCGTCAGTACCAAACGGCTGCCAAAATTGGACTCAGTGAGGCAACGCTGAAGAAAAGTTCCCCAGTAAGCATCAACAAATTCAGTCGGCTGTTCAGGATTGAGCAAGCGTTCCAACGAATCCATTTGAATCCAGTAGGGATGAGATTGCAGCTTTTGCAAGAGTCGTTTGGCTAACCGATCGGGATTATTCCGTTCCGAGGGATCGAGTTCGCGATCGCCCAATTTAGCTAACAAATCAGCGGCAACAGAGGCAAAATCTGGGCTTTGCCCCTCCAAAATTTCCAGATAAATCCATTGAAACGATGGCTCTTTCTCCCAGGCTTTACTCGCCAGACATTCTCCCAACGTCGTTTTCCCAATCCCAGAAATGCCCTTAATCCACAACAACAGAGTCTGCCCTTGCAATTTGGGCAAAAGATCGCTGACCACTGCTTCCCGTCCTACCCAGGTTTGTTCATTGTAGGTAGATGGCATCGGTGGTTTCAGCACCAGATCACCTGATTTCAGCCGTTTCTCCAGTGCGCCTTTGAAACTTGTTTTGGTGACCTTCTCTCCTCAAACTTCACTAAGCAAGTCCCACAGCTTCTTGCCCTCATTTTTGATGTGTTGAGAGGTGTAGTCTTCCATACTCTCGTAGCCTTTGCCTGCCCAAGACTCGCGCAAAATCATGCGCTGAATATGCGTTAAACGATTGCGAGCACGAGCAAGTAACACTTCATCAGCGACTTGAATAGCGTCTTCTGGGGTCATGAATTCAGCCAAGACTTTTAGGAATGATTATTGTTTCAATAATAACCTTACTTTTTCGGAATTTTTCGTAACGACATAACTGGAGCGGGTTGCAAGAATTGGGTCATGAACTTATTTTAGAGACTACTTCAATGAATCAACAACAGCCCACGTCCATCCAGCACACTGTTCCTTCCAGTGTGCCCATCGACATCGAACCCATTGTGGAGCATGGCGAATCACCGACGGCAATTATTCTGTCGATCGCAATTCTGAGTTCGACGCTGATTAGCGGCATCACCGGATTAGTGCGCGTCATTTTAATGGCTAAACCTCGCCGTTAGACAGAATTGAGCGATCGCATTTCTAGAAAAGTGCGATCGCTCAATTGATTGCCATAGTCAGCATTTAGCTTAATGATTTTTTTCATGTTTATGCGTTCTTTCTTAACGCACATTAACGCAGATAGGAGAATGGCGATAGCTATTTTACCATAAACAAACAAAACCCGCTAGATGCGGGCTTCATTTTAAGAATTTCAATTTAACTGATTACTACATCACAACTGCACTAATCAAAGTTTGCACATTTTGTACAACAGCAGTAGTAAAATTATGAGTCACAGGCAAACTGTCAACCACTATTCCGGCGCACAATAGCATCAGGTACAGAATAGAGTATTTAAAGAGCGATCGCGCAACCATCTTATCCTCGGGAGTCTGCAACAGCAACCAAGCTTTTTGGGCAAAAATAGCACCCAGGAAAATAGCTGTTCCCGCATACACCGCGCCCGCTAAATGCAGGGGATAAACTAGCAGAAAAGTTGCAGCAATCATCAATAGCGTGTAAATCCAAATTTGGCGGGCTGTCTCTTCGTCGCCCTCAATTACCGGCAACATCGGCACCCCTACTTCCTTGTATTCATCGCGAATCATCATTGCTAACGCCCAAAAATGCGGCGGTGTCCACAGGAATATAATCCCAAACAGCAGCCACGCACCCCAACTCAAATCTCCCGTCACCGCAGCCCACCCAACTAGCGGGGGAATCGCCCCTGCTGCACCGCCGATGACGATGTTTTGCACGCTGTGACGCTTCAGCCAGTGGGTGTAAATTAGGACATAGAAAAGGATGCCTGACATTGCTAGCAGTGCGGCTAATAAGTTGGCAACAACTGTCAGCAATGTAAAGGATATTGTAGCTAGGGCGATCGCAAATATCAAAGCATCGCGCTTCTTGACACGCCCCGAAGGAATCGGCCGCCACCGGGTGCGCTCCATAATATAATCGATGTCGCTGTCGTAGACACAATTAATCGTATTCGCCGACGCAGAAGCTAAAGCGCCTCCAGTAATAGTTGATACCAGCAATAGCGGGTCTACTTCTCCTTTAGCCGCCATCCACATTCCTGCTGAGGTAGTGATTAGCAGCAATAAAATAATTCTGGGTTTTGTTAGTTGATAGTAACTTTTCACGACTTGCGAAAAGTTTTCGTGGAGGCGAGGGCTATTGTTTCTAAGAACTTCTTGCATCGGTTATTAGTTGTTAGTTGTTAGTTGTCAGTCATTGGTTGGTAGGGGCGGGTTTTACGAGAAATATTTACTGTAGCTACAAGGATTAATAAACCAGCCCCCACCGAGGGATAAATCAGGCCCCTCTTACTCAAGAAATAGATAAACCTGCCTTTTAGAGAGTGTCCGGTTGATTTGTGCTTGTATGGGCGGGGCGGGTTTATCAAACTGTTGGCTTTTAGATCGAGAATCATCGTGAACCCGCCCCTACAAGACATTGCACTATATAATAACCATGCTACCGGACATGATATTACTCTCAAGCTGATAAAACTCGATCGCGCCAAGCCAAAACACTAAAAGCTACCAGAGTTCCCAGCAAAGCAGCACCGACTGCTTGGTGGGCGACAGTCAGCGGTTCTACCTGAAGGTGCAGCCGGAAAGTTGCTAATCCCAGAACTAATTGAGCAATGAGGCAAACACTCGCCCAGTTAGCCAGTTTTCGCAAATTTGGGCTCAGTGCAGGCTGCCGCCAAGCCATGACTGCTACCGCTAAAGTCGCTGCTGTAGCTGGTACGATACCCGCGATGTGGCTGTTCATTACCGAGCACAATTCTGAGGAGCTCAAACATTGGTGCAGTGCCCATCTCGAGCCTACTAATGCTCCTAGCAAACTTTGCAGGTAAACTAACAATGCTGCGATCGAACTTACCCAAGCCAATTTACCGACATTTCCTGTAGCTTGGTAGGGAGTCAGCATGAAACCGATGACTAGCAGGGCGCCAAAAAACAGTAAAGCTGTTCCCAAGTGAGCGGTAACGATGTCAAATCTGAGCAGTTGTGTTACTGTCAAGCCGCCCAATACACCCTGAAAAACGATTAAAAATAGTGCTCCGGCACTCGCCCAAGGCAGCCATTTTGGCAGGCGGCTGCGGTAAAACAAAGATAGTCCTAAAAGTGCGATCGCGCTCAAGCCAATTGCCGCAGCGTCCAATCGGTGAAACCACTCCAGAAATACCTGCAAATTCATTTGCGCTGCGGGTATTAATTGACCGTAGCACAGCGGCCAGTCGGGGCAAGCGAGTCCCGCATTCATCACCCGCGTGGCGCTACCTACAGCCATTAACAGCCAGGTTGCGATCGCAATTTTCCACACTAGGCCGCGGATAATATTTTGTGGCTGCCACTGCACTCCTGCTGCTGCGTTTGGCTGATTTAAAACTGAGTTTGCCATGAACTTTACCTTAGCCTTTGTTATCGATCGAACTTAATGAAATAGCGAGCTTTTACTTTTGCTGAGCTTAGCCGAGCTTAACACTCTTTTCCTCTGACAAACCGTCATATATACTACCTTAGCGACATCGCAATCCAATTAGTTTGTCTTTAGATATTTTTCAACTTTCCTCTTTACATTACAAAGTATTGCAGCTATTTTTATAAATTTCAACAAACTTTAATTATTTTACCGAACCCTTTGCTGTTACAGCCTCCCTCCCAGTCCCTACCGCGGAGAAAAATAAAGATATGATTAAGAAAAGCTTTTTTTCAAATGTTTATGATATATGCCCAACTTTAACGTAAAAATTTGTAACTAAGTAC
The DNA here is from genome assembly GCF_036702785.1 of Microcoleus sp. AR_TQ3_B6. NCBI lineage: Bacteria > Bacillati > Cyanobacteriota > Cyanophyceae > Oscillatoriales > Microcoleaceae > Microcoleus > Microcoleus sp. AR_TQ3_B6. Next base: position 23,656 of record NZ_JAUBVJ010000022.1, read on the forward strand.
AGGACTGAAGAGTTAGCCCCTAGGCGTTTTTCAAGGTAGTTCTCAGGTTTACTCACCTCAGATTGTATAATGTTGGTTTACTCTCTGTGACTCAAGTGATAGATCAACCTGTGAATTAATTCTCTTTCGGAGAGGGCTAGTAATTCCTGTTGGCGATCGCTTATTAAATCTAGAGCATGAGCAACCCGCCATCCCAACTCACGGGCTTCTGTCAGGGACGCAATATGCTCTGCATAAAAGTGAGGATACTCCACATGGATGGAATTGGTAAGTTTGATTGCTGCACAGTCTGCAAAAAGACGCTTCAACTCCTCAATGGATTCTAGATCTGCAGGCACAAAAGTTGGATTATAAGGTTCAACCTCTGCCCAAAAAACCTCATTGCGTTTAAAGATGCGCTTCAACTCAACCAACCGGATTGCTACTACACCCATTGCTTGATAGTGGCCTTCCCTATATGTGTCCATATATGTGTATTGAACCAGTGTCCCAATTGTAGGAACGTCTAACGATAAAACCGTAACCATCTGCCCATCGCTTAGCTCAAACGATTCTACTAATCCAGTGAGATCTAATCGGTGTTCACTGTAGGGAAAAATCACCTCATGCCACTGCAATACAGGGTACTCAGACCATTGCAACGGTGTGTTTTGAATCAATAACTCTTCGCCTTCAGAAAATACCACATCTTCGGAAGTTGAACACACTGGATATAGATCTGGAAGCGTTGTTGGAGGCGCAATCGAATCTATATCTGCCACAGACTGAAAGTGAACAACATAGGCAGCTAAAGCTGACTCGGTTGAATAATTGTTCTCGTCCAGCGCACCTGGTTCGTCGTACCAAGCGATCGCATGAACCGTCACTCGATAATTGCCATTGGGTAACTCAATCCATCCATAACCCTCCGGATCGCATCGCTCAATTTCGTCACACTGTTCTGCTGGCAACACATAACCCCCATCCAGATAGAGAGATTGATGTTTTACCTGCAACCGAAAATCGGCCCAACAGACTGCGTAGGTAAGTTCTCGTTCCGTCAATCCGACGTTAGTGAACCTAACTGTAGAATTACCATCCCCCCCTGTGTGGACGGCAACAAGTGTTCCAGCGGCAAATTCTTTAAAAATGGCAAAGTCATAGCCCCACCAACTCTGAGGATCTGCCCGACGATGTGCCAGATCGTGCGGATGAAAGAGAAACCAAGCTGCCACATCAGTTCCAACACTCAGCGTTTTATCTAATCCACCAGTTATCATTTCTTGCCTGCTTAACTAAATTTAAAATGGAGGAAGTGGCGCTCTTGCAGGGTAGGGTTCACTAATCTTTGAATCGGTAACTTATAAAAATTACTGCACTTTTCTGGTGGAACCACCTTGAAAGCATTCAGGCTAAACAGTGCGATCGCTATTTTTACTAAGCCAATGTTACTGAATTATATCATGTCCGGGCGATCGCATATAATAAGGGAGTAGTGACTACTGGATTTTAGGCTTCCATGGTGCCTCAGCTCCGAGATCATCAATTGATAGATAAAATCACTGTATCTGACGCACCCTACATAAATTCGGGAGCGCCAATTTAAAATCACTTCTTCTCCTTGGTCAATGTTTTTTCCTCGCTCCTAACAACTAATGACTAATGACTTTGTTATTTCAAATATCTAAAAATCTAAAATTATGTCCCAAAAAAACGAAACCGCTGTTCTGGTATTATCGCTCCTAATTACGATCGGGCTAGCCGGTGCAGGTATATGGTGGCTGACAAGCCGAGGCAGCATCAATCTCGGAGGTTCATCACTCCCAAATCAGACAATTCCCAAGTCTCCGACAGGAAATGCCGAGCAGTCAGAGCAGGCAATTGGCCAGCGTCTGAGTGCCGGACAAAAACTGTTAATTCCAGAGCAAGCAACAACAACCAAACAAACAGGAGTACAGGCGATCGCATCTGGCAACTATAACGCAGCTATTTCCGACTTACAAGCTTCGCTGAACACCAATCGCAACGATCCAGAAGCACTAATTTACCTCAACAACGCCCGCATCGGATCTCGAAAATCCTACACAATTGCCGCCGCAGTTCCCATTGGCGGCGATATCAATGCTGCTCTAGAAATTCTGCGGGGGGTAGCTCAGGCTCAAAATGAAATCAACCAAAGCGGCGGCCTTAGCGGTACTCCCTTAAAAGTGGTAATTGCTAACGATGACAACAACCCAGAAATTGCCGCACAAATTGCCAGCGCTTTAGCAAATAACTCGGAAGTTTTAGGAGTGGTCGGGCATTTTGGTTCAGATACAACCCTAGCAGCCAGCAAGATTTACCAGGAAAAACAATTAGTAGCAATTTCTCCCACAAGTACGTCGATGCAGCTTTCAGGAGTTGGTAAAAATATATTTCGGACAGTGCCGAGCGATCGGTTTGCGGCTAATGCTATTTCCCGCTATATGCTGGCAAAATTGCAAAAGCAAAAAGCTGCTGTATTTTTCAATTCTGCCAGCAGTTACAGCAAATCTTTAAAAGATGAATTCACTATCGCTCTTTACGGAGATGGAGGACAAATAGTAGGCGAATTTGACTTTGCTAAGGGCAATTTTAATGCGGCCGAGAGCGTTAAAAGTGCGATCGCCCAAGGAGCAGAAGTGATTATGTTAGCATCCAATTCAGCCACGATCGACCAAGCTTTGCAAGTAGTGCAAGTAAACGCCAAACGGCTGCCAATACTAGCAGGAGACGGTGCTTATACTGCTAAAACCCTGCAAATCGGTGGCGCAGGAGCAACAGATATGGTGCTAGCTGTTCCTTGGCACATTCTCGCAGATCCGCAGTCAAACTTTCCCCAAACATCCAAACAACTTTGGGATGCTGAAGTAAGTTGGCGCACAGCTTTAGCCTACGACGCGGCCCTGGCGTTAATTGCAGGTTTAGAGCGCAATCCGACTCGGACAGGCATTCAACAAGCTTTATCGGCGTCAGATTTTTCGGCAACAGGAGCATCGGGCCCGATTCGATTTTTACCTTCGGGCGATCGCAATCGAGCAGTTCAATTAGTAACTGTTAAACCCGGAAATCGCACCAGTTACGGTTACGAGTTTGTGCCGATATCCGGTTTGTGAATTGTATGATGTCTGCTAAAATAACAGTTATAACGTTTGTAGTGAGGAGCAAAATCCTCATAAAACTGGCTCGGATTAAAGTTATCACTACAAATTAAATTATATTATTGACGCAAACCTGATATTAAAAAGTGTATAAAAACTGTGAAATATAAATATAAATCATGTTAAATTTTCCCGTCAAAATCTCAAGTTGTGTTCTTATATCAACTCCGCTAGCTGAGGAATTGTAAAAGCGAATGAATCAACAGTCAATACTCAACTATCATTCAGTTTCCCGACCCGCCCGTTAACAGTCAACAATAATTCCGGTGCAACCGGAATTGATATTATATACCCCAAAAATAAAGCTCCGGCTGTCCTTTTGTCGCTGTTAATTACCATGCCCTAGTCGGTGTAGGTATTTGGTGGCTAGTCTGCAGGCGCGGCCAAAATCTCCCCGTTTCATCCCCGAAAACCCCCAATCTGCCCTGCGCCCCGACACCGAAAAGCCCTCCGTCAGGCGATTTTAGATTAAAGATTAAAGAATTGAGTCCGCCACTTTCTTCTAGTATCTTAGAGAGAGACGAAAGTATGTAGCGAATTCGATCTAAAGTTGGGAAACTCGGATCGGTCTAACTTGCCGATGTCTCTCAAACACAGCCCTCGGTTTCAAAGCAATTCTCAACAACAGCCACAGCGATCGCCATTCTCCGGGAGTTTCCTGCCGCTTCCACTGGCCCGGGCGACAGTACAGCATTTCGATCAAACAGCGGTGCTGGCTAATGTTCAGGCGATCGAACGCAATTCGCACAGTGGGAAATTCCGCCAAACTGCACCCGGCTGCATCCGGAAAACTCGACTCAAACTGAGATTTATCGCTCACCAACTTAATCTTAGCCACAGGAATAAAACATTTCTCTTCCATAATTTCCAGAGTCGCCGAATCGCAATCAATCAAACCTTTGGCTAAAGGATCCTCAGTGCCCAACTCAAGAACAGACGGCGCTAGCAAGATCCTCGCTTTGACTGCGGCCCTGGGAGAGATGGCTTTTATTTTACCCTGCGATAAACTTGTCTGAACGCCATATTTTGGCAAAATCTCTGCGGCAGTAAAACTCTCTTTACTGCCTTTATTTTTTACCGCAAAACTTGGCCACTGTGTCAGAGCAACTTCAGCGCCACTTTCCGAAATTACAGTGGTTATACCCCAAAAACTTTGACCGCCAATATTCAGTTGTACTACCCTGCGTAAATTGAACCATTCGTAAATGTCCGGCTTAGGAATATCCACCAAAATCAGTAGTGCAATCCCCAGCATCAGCAGGTTGTAAGCGCTCCAAATCCATCCCAAACTTATGCCTTTTACCAAATCTGCCCTTTCTGATATTGCCTGTAAGCTGGCAACATTTTTAATTAAATGAATGTTTAAATTGTGCCACAAACTGAATGCTGTAGCTGCAAACAAGACAATCAAAGGCCATCCCAAGTTCCAGTTAAAACGAAAGCGATCGCTAGCAATTCCTTTCGGCGTCACCTGAAACCCTTTCGCAAAGGGCTTCAGCATGGCACTCACCACCGTTACCGCTAAAGGTATACACTGGACAAATGAATAAACATCGGAAAGCAAAGCCGATCGCGATCTGCGGTTCAGCCAAGAAAACACAGTAACTTGCACCAAATAGTAAGGCAGGAAAAAGTATAGCAATTCCCGCGCACTTGCCCGTAAAGGAAGTACGCCGAGAAACGAATAAGCTAAAGGCATCAACAGAAAAAAAACCCTGGTTAAACTGGTAAACCAGTGCAGCAATCCTTCGAGGTGAGACAGCCTTTGTACGAATCTGAGACCGCGAATCGTTAAAGGATTGGAATCAATAAAAAATGCCTGAAGCGTGCCTCGCGCCCAGCGCAACCTTTGAGTTAGATGAGCATCTATATTTTCAGCCGCCAAACCAGCACTCAATTTTTCATCTAAATAAACTAAGCGATACCCGGTTGCTGACAGCCGAATTCCGGTAAAATAATCTTCGCAGATTGAATCTGTGACGAAGCCTCCCGCTGTTTCTAAAGCACTGCGCCTAACTACAAAAGATGTACCGCAACAAATCACGCTGTCGGCGCTGTCTTTGATGATTTCAATTTGGCGGTAAAATACTTCTTCTTCCGGCGCGAGTACATTTTCTAAACCTAAATTGCGGGCGATGGGGTCGTGGTTGTAAAAGCTTTGCGGTGTTTGAACCAGGGCGATTTCGGGATTTTGAAAAAATCCCACTGTTCTAGTTAAAAAGTTTTTAGTAGGAATAAAATCTGCATCAAAAACTACAATTAGTTCTCCATTAGTTTGGGCTGTGGCGTGATTGATGTTTCCAGCTTTGGCGTGAATATTATCGGGTCTGGTTATATACTCGCATCCCAGTTCTTTTGCCAGGAATTTGATTTCAGGGCGCTTGGTATCGTCGAGCAAATATACTTTTTTGTTGGCATAATCTAAAGCTTGACAGCCGATGACAGTGCGCCGTAAAATAAATGCGGGTTCGTTGTAAGTTGGGATAAAAATATCGACGGGCGGGCAAAAGTTTCCAGATTCAACTGCAACTGCCATGCGATCGGCTTCTTTTCGCCGGTCTTTCACTCTCAGCATTAAATACAGTTGAATGCTGCTGGTGAACACCATTAACATTTCTAGGAAAAACAGCCCCAAACTAAAGATACCGTTGAGGGGGTCGCTTAAATTGAGAGTAGCGAGCGATCGCCACAAAACGTAGCGAATGGTTAAAGCCAGAACTATTGCAACTACAACAGCGCCCGATCGTTTCTGCGGTTGAGGCGAAATTTTAATTGCAGCTAAAGCAACTGACACAAGCACGACAGTCGGCACTAACAAATACATCTTACTAGTAGCAGGCACTTGCAGCCACACAGGCGGGTTTTGCTGCCAAGAGTTGATTGTGGCAAAAATACCGCTGACTGTACCTTCACCTGCAAACCAGGATCCGCCGATCGCACCTCCGAAAGCAACCGCCCCCAACACCACTAGCGTTGCCGCCGGCAGTCGCGAAACCGGCCAAAAGTGGCGTTTCAACTCTTGAAGGTCAAATCTTGAAGTTGTCATAAAATGTGAAATTCCCGATCGTACCTGCAACAGTAAGGGTTTCCGGCTGTCCACTTTTTAATGCTGTTGAAAATTCCGACACACCCCACTTAACTATATTTACCTTTTTTTAAATTTTGATATTTGCATGATAGTTCATCTTGCTTCCTGCTGCCAAACCGCTGATCCTGTCCAATCCGGGCAAGGTATAGCAGATGTTGAAGGAAGAAGGAAGAAGGCTTGAGTTATTGAGGAGAGAGGGAAGAAGCAATAGATTTATTGCATAAATCTTTGATTCATAGGGAAACCAGAGATGCAACGTAGATGCAACGCAGAGGCATTTGAAGATATAGCCTTTCTCCGTAACATGAGGTACTATCTGGCCAAATAGGGCATCGGCCAAATAGGGCATCGGGCATCGGCCAAATAGGGCATACCTCACCACGCCTGAGAACCGCTATAGGATAGCGAATATATGCAATCTTGTCTAATATAACAACTCATATTTGTGCAAATAAGAACGTCCTCACCGTCGGGCGCGGTTGGTATTGTTCAACAACAAATTATTGTGTCAAAAATCAAATAGGATTGCTAGAGCAAACTATAGCAATCCCTAGAGGTTAATAATTAGCCGAACTTCACATCTAGCTAAAGGTAGATATATTTTATTTTAATTAAATATTTTTACCGCGATCGCAGCACAAAAAGCCAGTCATCAAACAACTAATCAGAGATTGCTAATTGCGAGATTGCATAGCGGGCGACAGCCAAACTAACTCTCGCCTGTTCTATTTCCGACAGTTGGGCCCAAGGTCTTCTAGTCGCCATGACCAATTGGGCCCCTTCCGAATCAACCTCTCGCATTGCATAAGCCAAAGGACGCGCCAATACCTGCAAATCTTCCTCAGCCCACTGAGGCAAAATATCTAACACGCACTCTACCATTTGGTCAGCTAAAGATTGATACTTAACTGTTGCGTTTTGAACGCTTTGAGCGATGCGGGCAAGAAAATCTTGAGGAACGCCAGTAAATTTTTCACGCAAAGACTTTTGCAGAGCAGTCGTCAGCCAAACTTGTTCTAATTGTGCGAATAGAACTTGCGACTTCTGGACAATATCGCTGTCGCTGAAGGAATCAGAAAGTGCAAATTCTTGCTCTAGCGCAGTCAAATAAGATTCTGATTCAAGCTGTGCGGGATTCCAGGGATAAGCAACATCAGTCTGAACAATTGTGGCGAGAAGTTCCATTTCAGCCTGAGTTTGCGAATCACGAAAATATTGAGAATCAGGAGATTGGGTAGCCATGATGTAATACCTAAGTGGGAAAAACAAAATACAGAACCGGGACGAAAGCAAAACGCCAGTTGGGAGTTGTGAATAACTCTTTTAACTTCAGACTTTCGACTCAACGCCCAGAACTTTGCTGTCGGGATCGCCGATTGCCTTCATTAGCTACAGCCGCACCTTAATTCGTTCCGCAATCAGTCCCACTGTAGCCCGAAGTTTTGGGAACCTCAATAGTGAACTCAAAAATCTGACCTTGAGAACTGCCAAATTTTAGCTGAGTGCCCGATTGCAGCAGCAATTCTTGGTGGTGAACTCTCTGCCATCCCTCAGGTCCCAAAACTAGAGTCCCATAACGAGAAAAATCGCGCAGGAAGTAGCTAGGTTCGCCCTCGGTATCTCCGATACTGTTGCGGCAGAAAATCTCGGCGTGTTTTTGAGAAACCCACTGTTCTCGAATCACTACGTCGTTTTGTTCCCAGCGTCCGACTCGAACTATACCAGCGCGAATCGGCCAAACCTGATTGGTCGATTCGGTGGATTTGACATTGGGTCGATCGAGCCCCCGCAAGTAAGCAGAAGACGGCAAGCGTCCCAGCCAAGTAGAAGAATTTAAAGGCAATTCTGTTTTGAGGTCATCTACCGGCTCAGTTAGTTGACCGTCAAACTCAGGGTGCATATACAGCACCGGCAGCGTCCAAGCCGGTTGATTGAACTTGTAGAGGGTTAGTAGCTGCTGTCTGGCGACGGCGACGGCCCGATCGACCGACATCCGGCCGGCCAAAGCTTGAGCAAAACTTTGGATAAAACTCAGGGCCTCGCGATCTGCGATCGAGTCCCGCATCCCCAACACCGCGGGCACCCCGTGATGGATCAGTACCTCAGCCAAACTGCTGCGGGCGATCGCCTGTTGCTGGCCGTTAGTTGAGCGCAACCTCTCCACTGCAGGCTGAGCTCCCCAGCAAGCATTAAACACCGCCAGAGTGACGCGGCACCGAACTAAAACCTGAGCCAGTTCAGTGCCATTAATCGCGGTGTCCGGCCCCAAAAACAGCAAGCCGCCGTCGGGGCCCGGTATCCCGTGGCCGGCGTAGAACAGAATGTTGTAAGCTTGCGTTTCCAGCCGAGAAATTAGTTCCGCCGCAGTAGGTTCGATCAGAGTATCGACGCGAGTCGGAACGCTGATGTCAGAATATTTGCCGCTGTCGTCGGTTTGAAAAGCGGTTTCGAGAACGCCAGCTAGGGCGAGTGCTTCTTCTCCCAACTGCAAATGACCGTTATTGCTGCTAGAAAATTGAGAATTAGCAGCGCGGCCGGGTTCTGCTTGTCCCAAAACTAGCAAAATGTTGAGCGACTCCGCAGGAGGCAGGGGTAGCAAAGGTTCAACATTGCTGGTAGTGCGGCTAAAAAGCAGTTGCTGCGACAGAGAAATTGCAGGCTGACCGGCTTGAGGCTGCATAATTTCCCAAGGTAAAGCAATTAAATACGGTTCGCGCAAGTCTATGCGCACTCGCAGGGGTAGATTTTGCCCGATCGCGATGCCTTTACTTTCCTGGAGGCTACCCTGAATCGGCCCTTCAAACAGCCACTGCCAAAGATTAATCCCCATATGCTGCATCAGACGACTGCTGTAGCTCGCCGGTGGCGGCGGATTTTGCTTTCCCCTGTCCCCCCACCCCCCTTGACCGAGGTGGAGCGGCACTGAGGGCGTCGGTGTTCGTTGTTCAGTTTCTGCCAGTATATTCTGGTTGAGTTCCGGCGATAGGAAACTGCCATCCGGATTTAGGGGCAATTCGTGAATTGTCCCGGAGGGCGAAAACATTTCCTGCCAAGCTTTCCACGATTGGGATAGGGTATGTGGCCACATACAGTCGTGGTGAACGTACCCGCTAGGATAGGGAGCTTGTAGAACCCAAGTGGCAAAATGGTTTGCCCCAGCGGTTCTCAGGCGAGCGATCGCTATACTGAGGCAAGGACTTTGAGGGCGCGCCATTCACAACTACCGACTCTGGATATAGGGTTGGATTGAGTTTATCTATTCGTAGTTTATCGGGTTTGGGGTGCGATCGAGTGCGAGAGATTGCTTTGTGAGTTTTTACTTTTACCTGCCGCCCAAAAACTTATCTAAATTCGGTACATCTACCCAAGTTCCCGTAGCATTCGACTCCTGGGTCAAATCCATCAACAACTGCGAGTAAACCCCTTCTCTGAGGGACGGTATCAACGATGTACCTGCATCTATCGCTTCTACCCACCTATCTACTACTCGAATAAACGGTGCAATCCTCCCGTCTGGATAAACTTGAGGAAACTCCAATCGTTGAGGAATTTTGATTTCAGCTAAAGGTTCTCCACCTTGGGAACCCCACAAGCGAAATCCGTGAACGTAATCTTGCTGGTTGTCACTTCCCAACACCAATGTACCCTTACTCCCGTATATTTCCACCCAGTGTCCCCGCCCCTGATAAGTAACAGAACTCAAACAAACTTGACAAGGCGTTCCCCCGGCTAATTCCAACATCAACGTGCAAGAATCATCGGCATCAACTAATTTTAAATTTCCCGAATCATTCGAATCTGGGCGCGCCGAAATTCCTGTTATCAATTGCCCAGAAAGCCTCTGCGGCGGGTCGAACAGCCAGCTAATATAATCAAAAACGTGAGAACCTGTCGCGCCCAAAACTCCGCCACCTCGCTCTTTTTGCGCGTACCAATTCCAAGGGCGAGTAGCATCAGCACGGCTCGACACCAGCCAATCAACTTTAATTAAACGTTTTTCTCCCACATATCCTGCTGCCAATAATTCTGCTAGCATTTGCCATGCGGGGATGAAGCGAAACTCAAAGTCCATTGTGGCAATTGCTGTGGCACCACCCTTTTTTAAATCGGTTTGAGATTCGTTGTTTGCTAATCGGTAAAGTTCCCGGGCTTCATTTGCTGTCAGGGCTGTGGGTTTTTCTAATAATAAATGCTTGCCTGCTTCCAAGACGGTTTTTGCCATTTCAAAATGCAAAAATGGCGGCGTGGAAATGCTGGCGCCCGCTACTTCTGGGATGGCTACTATATCGGCGATCGAGTCGCAAGCGTAGGGGATATTGTGGCTAGAGGCGAGATCCTTTGCTTTGTCTAAATTCCGGTGGTAAACAGCCACCACCTCTGTCCGGTGATGTGCCTGGAATCCGGGAAGGTGTACTTTTTGACCGAAACCTGTACCGACTACTGCCACGCCAATTTTTGACATAATTTAATAATTGGGAATTGGGAATTGGGAATTGGGAATTGGGAATTGGGAATTGGTAGTAACTAACAAATAACTAACGACTGCAACATCTGCCTGAAGGTCGATAATTAATCCGTGTATCCGTGTCCTCATCTGTGTCGTGCTTGGCTTCTTCCCTCATCCTTCTTCCTTCTTCCTTCTTCCTTCTTCCTTCTCCACCCATTCAATTACTTTTTTGCCCAAACTAACCCCGTCAAACAAGTCAATTTCTCTGATCCCTGTAGGGCTGGTGACATTAACTTCTGTGAGATAACCGCCAATGATATCAATGCCAACAAAGTACAGTCCGTCCCGTTGCAGCACTGGTTCTAACTGAGTGCAAATTTGCAGTTCGCGAGCGGTAATTTCTGTTTTTGCGACTCGGCCGCCGACGGCCATGTTGCCGCGAAATTCATTGCCAGTCGGAATACGGTTGATAGCACCGATGGGCTTGCCGTTCAACAGCACTATCCGCTTGTCTCCCTCTTTTGCTTCCGGCAGATAAGTCTGAACCATCACTGGAATTTGCCCTTGTTGAGTGCTAATTTCGACCAGGGAGTTGAGATTGCGATCGCCCGCTTCCAAAAACAAAATCCCCTCGCCAGCTTTGCCGCCCAAGGGTTTAAGAACTGCCGCTCCTTTTTTCTCAACAAATTGCCGAATTACCTGCTTGTTTTGAGAAACAATTGTCTCGGGGATGGCTCCCTCAAATTGCAAAGCATACATCTTTTCATTCGCCGTCCGCAATCCTTTGGGACTGTTAACTACCAAGGTTTTAGCCGGATCGATCCCGTCTAGAAGGTAAGTAGCGTAGAGGTAAGGAACGTTGACTGGGGGGTCTGTCCGCATAAATACTGCGTCCATTGCTTCGAGAGGCTGCAAAGTAGACTGTTCCACGTCGTACCAATTCTCAGCAGCCTCCCAGCGTCCATCTACCAGTTTTACTGGGGTGAGCGCTACCCGACTGAGCATTGCCCAGGTTTTCCCGCCGATGATGCTTAATTCGTTGGCTTGAGTCGCCCAGACTTCGTGACCCAACTCTTGAGCTGCCTCCATCAGCGCTACGCTGGTATCGTGTCCTGGAATTAGTCGCGCGAGGGGATCGATGATGAATGCAAATTTCATTGTCAGTTAAAATTAAGAATTGGTCGCCGAAAAATTTGGGCTAACTTAAAATTTAACAGGGAATGCCTCATTTTGCTGCTAGCAGCGGATCGAGGAGGCCTTGAGAATCGAGTTGGTGGATGTCGTCGCAGCCGCCAATGTGTTTGTCGTTAATAAATATCTGGGGCAGGGTGCGACCTCCGTGGGCTCTATCGGTCATTTGAGCTCGTGCTGCTTCATCTCCGTCGATCGCGTACTCTGTAAAATCCACCCCTTTGCGCTTCAGCAATGCTTTGGCACGAATGCAAAACGGGCAGGTTCTCCAAGTGTAAATTTCTACTTTAGGGGTCATCAGCCGCTCAAACAATAACAATATTTTTTTATTTTAATCTTAAGCAATCTTATTTTAATTTTTATATTGTTGCAGCAAGCAAGCTGTAAAGTTATTATTTATACAATTTTCTTTGTTTTTCTTCCATAAGTAAAAATGCACCCACGCTTCAAGAAACCCAGAGATTTTCAAAACAAGCAGCAAATTTGGCCTGCCTACCGTTGCTGACGAACCTGCTTGTTTCGTTTTCTGCCGGAACAGATGATTCCTGCGCCTGTCCCCAGGAGTGCTACCACAGTACCCGGTTCTGGGATAGCTGTTGGTGGCCTCGTCGTGATGGTGTATATGTTTTGAAACTCCCCCGTGGGCGAGGTTACTGCTGGTTCGGTTGTGGGCTGTGGTACCGGGTCTGCTATGACTGGTGATGGTGATTCAACTACCGGATCTAGGGGTACTGGGTCTGCTATGACTGGTGATGGTGATTCAACTACCGGCAGTGGGTCTGTTATGACTGGTGATGGTGATTCAACTACCGGCAGTGGGTCTGCTATGACTGGTGATGGTGATGGTGATGGTGATGGTGATGGTGATGGTGATGGTGATGGTGATGCTTGCGGGTTTCTCGTGCAGACAGGGGAAAAATTTCCTGGTCCGCAGATGTATTGTGCTGAAGCCGGAGGGGCAGCAGCTAGATAGTAAAACGCTGTTGCCATTGTGGCAGAGAGTCCAATTGCTAGTTTTGCCAGTGGCGTAAACATAACTATTTAGTTAAACAGTGGTAAGATTGGAAAATAGAAATAGTCCTAGAGAGTAGCGCTGCACGACGGGCAAGGATTTTAGAGTTTTTACAATAAATTGATGTTGTCTCTGGCGGGCGCCTGTAAAAGATTGTATAGCGCTTGAGGCGATCGCCCAAACACTTTAATAACATCATTCTTCTCTTTCACCTTAACGTCGCGTACTGTGGTTTGCACTCCCGTGAAGCAACATCTTTTTGCAATCTCTGAACTAACGGCCGTTACAGCCATTAACACAGAGTGTTTTTACCTTGACCGCCGCCTCCTGAAATTAATTCTTTAACCCAGCGAAAACTCGAGTTACTGTATTGTACTTTGCAATGCACGATTTGACTACTATTTTATCGTCTCATAGTTAGACGATATCTGTCCTCAGTATATTTACGTGTATTCCGGAATGTCAACTACTTAAAAGGAGTACTTAAGTATTTACCGAGGGTAGAGTGCGTATTGAACGAGCTGAGCTAGTCTGTCGCGGAGAGTTTCCATCCCGAGACCTTTGGCCGCCGAAATAAATACGGCTTGAGGAAACTCTTCTCGGGCGAGGGCGAGAGTCTCTCCATCTACAGCATCGATTTTGTTAAAAGCGACAAGGGCTGGCCCGGGAGTTACGGGCATATCTGTCAAAATATTCATGACCGATCGAATTTGGCTCTGCCAGGCGGGATGGGAGAGATCTACAAGGTGCAGCAAAGCATCGGCGTCAGTCACTTCTTCGAGGGTAGCTCGAAAAGCGTCGATCAAGGCGGGGGGCAGTTCGCGAATAAAGCCCACTGTATCTGTGAGGACGATCGACAGCGGTTCGCCGGTGACATTGCCAGGAATGGTCAACCGTCGGGTTGTCGGGTCGAGGGTGGCAAATAACTGGTCGGCGGCATAGACCTCGGAATTCGTGAGCAGGTTGAGCAGAGTCGATTTACCGGCGTTGGTGTAACCGACGATCGCGACTGAGGGTACCTCGTGATGATGCCGGTTCTGCCGCAGCCGGAAGCGGTGGGCCAGCAGTTGATTTACTTCTTGCTGCAATCGAGAAATCCGTTTGGCGATCGTCCGCCGTTCGGTTTCTAGTTTGGTTTCCCCAGGGCCTCTGGTACCGATGCCGCCACCCTGTCTCGACATTGCCTGACCGATCCCTCTGAGCCTGGGCAGGGCGTACTCTAGCTGAGCGAGTTCGACTTGCAATTTACCCTCGCTCGATCGAGCTCTTTGGGCAAAGATGTCGAGAATTACCTCTGTTCTATCGACTACCCGGATACCTATCTGAGTTTCCAAGTTCCGTATTTGTGCGGGGGCCAGGTCGCGATCGAATACCACGAGGTTAGCGCTAACCGTCTGAGCAGCGAGGGAAATTTCCTGAACTTTGCCTTCCCCGACGACTGTCTGCGGATGGGGGCGCGATCGTTTTTGGCGCACTGTTTGCAGTATCTGACCCCCGGCGCTTTCAACCAGCCGCCTGATTTCTGCGAGCCCGTCCTCAAACTCCAACTGAGTCATGTGCTGAGTCATTACACCTACCAACAGCACTTTGTCTTGGTCTGCATCGACCTGCTTGGCGACAAACTCTGCTTCAAACTCCGCTTCGAGTCCTTCCACCAAATCCAGAAAGTCTTGGTCGGCGAGTTCGTCCAAATTCAGCGGTTCTGATATTTTCCAGGGAAAGTGTGGAGTTTGAATTAGTGACTTTTGAATTGAAGGTTCTTCTATTTCATCAGTTGCATCTGGTTCTAACTGAGCGCTCAAAACAGAGAACTCAAAATTTGGCCTATCGCCCTGGGGTATCAGGTGAGCGAGATAAGTTTCTTGGATGTAACCTGTCGCACCGCCGCCGCGACGCTGAAATCCTCCGCCGGTCAGTGTCAGCCAAACGAGGGCGTCGAGGCGCTGAATTGCCATTGCGGTGAGAGCTGCTTCGCTTGGGGTTTCTGGCTTGAGGTGGGTGGCGATGCAGCGAATGCCGCTGAGGCGACCTCCCCCGTAGCGGGGCAATTCTAAGGGCGCTATCTGCGTTTGCCGGGGTGTACCCACGCCGACGCGAATTACTTGTCCGCGGCGGTTGATGTAGGTGCAGATTGGTTTGTCGATTTCCGTGCTGATGGCGGCGACGCGCTGGGCGAATTCTGCAGTGGTGATGCGATCGCCCGGTAGTCGCTGGTGGTACAGCTTTTCGAGTTGCTTGAGCTGACTGGACTTTAAACCTTGAAGATTGCCGTAGATGGTTTCGATAACTGTTTCTCCCGATCGATCTGTTTTTCTCCTATTTTAGTTAACTCAAGGGCGATCGTGTTCGGGTTTTAAGTTTAAATTTACTAAATTTTCTTGCCTCTAGCAGAGCGCGGATTAAGTCTTGTCGAGTCACCAGCGCCGTTTTTTGTCGCTCTGCTGCGATCGACCCTTTCACAGCGGGCACCTCAACTTGCCGTTATATTTAGTATTTACAGATAAAGGCGATCGCTAAAAAAACCGCCCTCAACAAAACTTAACACTTTTTTTTTGGTTTCATAATCCTCCTTTAGACTTGTGTGTATTTTGAGCCTACCGGCAGATAGCAAAGCAGAAATTAGGCCGCTACCATGAGAAGCGAAACATTGTTAAGGAATGTAAAAGCATGGAAACTCGTCCTACTAACTTGCCCCCTACTACTAATGCTTACAACGGCAAAGATCGCAATGCCTTTCTGTTGGGCTTCAACCCGCAAGCAGAACTTTGGAACGGCCGCTTAGCGATGATCGGTTTCTTAGCTTATTTGCTTTGGGACATGGCTGGATATAGCGTTCTGCGCGACATACTTCACTTACTGCCTAACTACATTGCTCAGTAATGACGAGCAGTCTTTCCTGTCTGGGAGCGTGAGGAAATGCCACCACGGTCAGATAGGCTAAAAGTTACAAATGGCAGCGAGTCTGGTTGTGTCAATTTGTACCTTTCGTTTCTTTTGAATGGCATTAAAAGAATTCTTGCTGTGATTCGACAATTTCGGGTAGGGGCGCTCCGCTGGCGCGGGGAATATTGAGAACAAAACAGATATTTATTGCGTAAAGCCGATCGCCCCTGCTGTATTTTTGGCAAGAAATCTCATCGAGCACTTCTGATACTTTATGAAAAATAGGAGCATCCACGATGATTAACTCAAATTTACTGGCAGTAGTAGAATCGACTCTGACTGACACAGCATCAGGAAATTGGCAAAAGCCTCTGGTGATGTTTGTTTGCAATCTCTTAGCGTTGCTAGTTATCAGTCGCAGAATTTGGTATCCCCACGTCGGGCCGAAAATGCCTTTGCCCTTCCCCTCTCTGTTCAACAATGTTAGCGTACCAGCATTTCTGGCTTGCATGAGCGCCGGTCATTTGCTGGGAGTATTCATGATTTTGACCCTCCACATCGACAAGTATTTTTAGGAGCAATTGCGTCGCTCCTGTGGCGATTTATTGCTACAATCGGTAGGTTAAAAGGCAGACAAAAAATGGTAGGGGTAAGTGAAAAGCACTCACCCCTAATTTTAATTTGCTCTAGAAATGGATGAATAACTGCATCTAAACGAGGAATCGAAAAGCTGGTAAAACAAGCAATCTCATATCAATTCCGGTTACACCGGAATGATGTTGACTGTTGACGCCGTGAACAGTCAACAGTGAACTCGAATTTACTATTCCGATGCTAACGAATTTGATATCACTCACAGATTCTCCTTGCTGAATGAGGCTTTATAGTCCTCGGAGATAAGCATCCCCTACTTGCTCGTAGGTTGTCTCAGAAAACACCAATGTTGTATTGACGTTAATACGATCGCAAATTAGTTGTGCAATCACCGGCAGCAGGATTTGAGTGGCTGGGATTCTGAGCATTAAATTACACCAGCCGACAGAACGCCAAAGGATTTGAGCTTCAGCGATCGCGTATTTCTTCGCTTCAATTGCAGGTTGCAAGCTTTGAAATTTTGACAGCACCCCTCGTAGTCCACGGTCATCAATGTAGTGCTGCAACTTACTGTTGGTAATCCAGCCTCGCTCAAAATTATCCAGCCCAACCGATTGTCCCCGTCGCCGCAGCGCCACAAATTCATATCATTTTAGGGAATGGGATATAGCCATTTGCGAAATAATTGTGTTAAGCGCGGCATGACCAAATAGGTGAGCAACATAACAGTGAGACCTGTGATCGTGAGAGATGTGAGCAACCCAGGAAGCCATGATAGTAGCGGTACCAGCAAACGATTGAGAATAGAAATGGTAACAAACACTCCCAACCATGTAACTAAAGCCATTTTGTAGCGAGGGGGTGGAGCCTTCATCGATTTATTGGGCAGCGTAAACCAGGTTTCCAATCCGGTGAGGGTTTGAATATCTTCTGGCTTTTCAATCAAGGGCTGCAATCGCTCAATCCACTCTCGCCGAACATCAGATTCAAGCCAGGCCTTGAGATTGTCGTAGCAATCGAACTTGAGAATGACCACGTACTCAGGATGAGCGTGATCGTGGGGTCGAATAGTGCTGACACCCAGATGTCCCTTGGATTTTCTTGCATCTGCGGCGATGCCATGAAACCATGCTTCGTAACCTTCGTCGCGCCCCGGTTTCACGACATGAGAGATCACAGCGGTGACTAGAGAGTTGTCTTCACTGCTATTGCTCGCCAACGGTTCTTCCAACATAATAATTTAGAGAATTAACTGAGAGAAAAGTTTTATTCAGAACAACCACCCTAGAGACACCAAATTGCTTGGCAATTTTCGGCCGCACGTCTTGAAACATTCGGGAGATTAACGAATGCGATCGAGAAGGTTTGGCATGAGATGAAATGACTATAAAAAGACTTATAATCATTGACAATAGCTATTAAAAACACTCTCTACGTGACTTACAACCAAGTAGTTGTCACCGCTACGTCCAGGTAAAATTCATAACCTAACGATGACAATATTAACTCAGTTACACAGGAGCTAAATAAACTAGGCGCTTTCTCACTACTTATTGGGAGATCCAGGATTTGCCGTTGCTGCATAGCTGGTCATGAGGTTTTTGTAGTCAGGAATAAACTCTGCTAATAGACTACCCAATCCTTCAATATCGTTGCGCCAGTCACGGTGCAATTCACACACAACGCTAAACCAATTGACCAACTGAACTCCAGCACGAGACATTCGATCCCAAGCTGCATAGCGACAGGCTTCATCAAAGGTTCCAGAGGCATCGGTGACAACAAAAACCTCATAACCTGCCTCTAATGCCGAAAGCGCACAAAAAGTAACACATACATCAGTGACAATTCCGGCCACAATCAATTGCTTTTTACCTGTTGCTTCTACTGCTTTAACAAAGTCCTCGTTGTCCCAAGCGTTGATTTGTCCGGGACGCGGAATAAAGGGAGCATCTGGAAACTTCTCCTTCAGTTCAGGGATGATGACTCCATTGGGGCCTTGCTCAAAGCTAGTTGTCAAAATTGTAGGCAGGTTGAAAAATTTGGCTGCACTTGCCAGCGCCAGCACATTATTTTTGAAGTCGGCGGCACCAATATCACGCACAAGTGAGAACAGTCCAGTTTGGTGATCGACCAGCAAAACCGCAGCATTATTCTTGTCGAGACGGTTGTATTTGAATGTAGACATGAGGTATTTCTCCTATTTGGGTTATTGGTGAATGAGGCATTGCAGAATGGAGTCAATCGATTTTAGATTTTAGATTTTAGATTTTAGATTGGCCCCACGGATTAATGCGGGGGCTTGAGGATTTTCGATTGGGGATTGATTCCACGGATAAATCTGGGGGCTTGTACCACCTTTGAAATTCGCTTGTCAAGAATCAGAAAGCCTTGAGTGGTACAACTTAAATGAATGTGCTTTTTTATTAAAAGCGAAACGTCTATTTCCTCTAAATAACTTATGGCGTAAGCTGTTGCGGCATGAACTCAGTTTGCAAAATCTCACCAAATTTCACCACTCAATATCCGCAAGTTAAGCACTGAGTTAGGTCGCTAGTTGGTCAGTGAGGGCACCAGCTTAAAAGTTATGTGTGAGCATTCAGAGCCAAACTAATTGCCTTTTGTAGTATACCGTAGGACAATCTACTCAGCTCAATATGCTGGAGTTTGCCATGATTCGATCGACCACACCCGATGACAGGACTGCGCTCCTGGCCATAGCTGAGGCGATCGGCTTTGGGCCGAAGGAGGTTGAGGAACTCAGCGAAATGCTGGCTGATTACTTCACTGGCGACAGCGAGAGTGCTCATTTCTGGCTGACCGATGACGACAATGGGCCAGTTGGGGTCGCCTACTGCGAGGCAGAACGGATGACCAATCAGACGTGGAATCTACAATTGATCGCGATCCGACCTGACCGCCAAGGACAAGGACGCGGTTCGACACTGCTGCGCTACGTGGAACAAACGTTGACGGCGCGGGGCGGGCGCATATTGCTGGTGGAAACGTCAGGGCTGCCGGAGTTCGATCGCACGCGGGTGTTCTACGCGAAATGCGGCTACGAGGAGGAGGCGCGCATTCGCGACTTTTACGCGGCGGGCGATGATAAAGTCGTGTTCCGCAAAGTGTTAAGCGCAGACTAGACTGCGGTCTGGGGCAATGGGCGTACACAACTCTGTTGCAGCGAACTAGCGAGATATCTTGCTGGAGTCGCAAAGGTTACTTGCAACTGTTCAACAGGAAAGTTAAGGCGATTCTCCACGGGAGAGGCTAGGCCAACGCCGATTGGTATTGATGATTGTGCTAATGCTCCTAACGCTTTCAATGTCGCTTTTTGAGCGATCGTCAATCCCGTTGCCGCTTGAATCTTCATGCTTTCATAGAGTCGATCGCCCATCAGCGTCCTAATACAGCCACCAGTTGCGACATCCCACACTTTAATGGTGCGAATTATAGATTAGATCTTTTGGGCAATTATGTAAACATGATTTTCAGGATACTGGTCATATTCGAGATGGCGGCAGGTGCAATGATGCTCAACCAAAATTTGCAGGAAAGTATCTACACCCAAAGTGCTGTAATCAAAGTCTTGACCTTGAAATGCTCCCGAAATCTCGCGGATTGTATGTCCGCCGCCACAAGTGAACAGGATCACTCCATTGGGTTCAAGCGCATCGCATAGCTTTTGTATCACAGGCGCTTGCTTGTTGATTGGCAGATGAAACGTGCTATCCCACGCTGCAATCAGGCTGTAAAGTTTCGGCGGCAGCCAATCACAAATGTCTGCCCGGTAAAACGTGATTTCTGGATGTAGCCGCTGGGCTAAATCGATCATTTTCCTAGAAATATCAAGTCCTTCAGGCTGAAATCCATGCTTGGATAAACTGTTGATAAAACGCCCGCTGCTTCCACACCCGACATCAAGCGCGGCGTGCTGCAAAGAAGTAAATTTTATCGCCCGTTCTAATTGGGCAATCCCGTAGGTTGAATCTTGATGCTCAGTTTGCCACCATTGGGCAATTCGGTCGTAGCGGGCCGATGTATCATTTGGCTCCATAGAGTCACCTCATAAGTGGCGATCGAGATTTTCAGCACAAGTAAAATCTTTCTCCACGGTACACCCAGACTGCGCCAAAGCCCCTAACGCTTTCAATGTCGCTTTTTGAGCGTTTGTTAATCCCGTTGCGGCTTGAATATTCATTACATCTTGAAGACTACCAAATTTTTCAATGTTTCAATTTCTGGCTGTCACTGGGAAAGTGGGGATTTCTGTTGCAGATTCTGGCAGAGGTGGGCGCAGACAAAGATAAACTAGCGGCCCTAACAGCGGAACTAGAGACACGGCCCAAAAAATGCGATCGTCCGCGAGTCCGCGTCGCGCCATGTCGTCTCCCAGAAGTGAGGGAAATATTACAGCCATCAAGCAACAATCCCAAGTTATTAAATGCACAAAAGGAATTGACTGCCACTGCCTGACATAATCTCCCCAATCTCCATTTAACCAAGCCCAAGCTAACAGCCAGATAGTAGTTAGTAAAAGTACAATGCCTGTCCACCGGGAGTCTGCTATTTTGACCGACATATCTTTGCGGCCGGAAAATTGTGGCTGAGGCTGGCGCAGGAGTAAGTAGGGAATTAAGCCGATGATACCCGCGCCGTTGGAAGCAATGAAAGCAGGCCAAGCGGATATATTTTGGGTTTTCTCATCAATAAATAGGAAGCAAGCGTAGACCATCGGCCACACTCCCATGAGAGCGAATACCGTTACCAGGTAGGGGTTAATTCCTTCTAGCTGCAACTTGAGCATTTTTTCTATAACTGTTAGCGTTCCGGGCCGATCGAGAGGAGCTAGCAGCAAGGTGTAGGCAATAAATATTGCCCACAGCAACCACAGAAACATTTTTGTTTTCATCATATATATATAACGAGTAGTGGAACCCGACTAAAATAAATTATGGTAAAGTAGCGGCCGAATTAGCGGCGTCTATCTTAAGTGATAAGCATTTCGATTGGAACAGCGGCTGCAAACCCCGTTTTAGTTCGGGGATGAAAGGCTCTACAGTAGCCGATCATTACTTTAGGTAGACGCAGGAGCCGCGCCACGGGAGATACATTTTAAAAAATCGGTTGTTTTCATTACACCACCCTTTATTAGAAAAGGAGTTTCAGCGGTGAACTTAATATCTGTAGAGGAACTCAAAGCGCTGGTACAACAATCTCCTGGATTGTGCGTCTCTATTTATATGCCAGTGGCTCAAGGAGCAGAAATTCAACAAAATCCGATTCGGTTCAAAAATTTAATCAGAGAGGCTGAAGACAAAATAGTAGAGTACGGATTTGACAAAAAAGAAGCTGCCCAATTGCTAGAGCCAGTCCGAGCAGAAGTTGACCAGGAAAACTTTTGGGAAAATCAAAGCAACCTGCTGGCGATTTTTGTCGGTTCGGGATTTTTTCGCTACTATGCTTGTCCGGTGAATTTTGATGAATTAGTGGTTGTGAGCGACAATTTTCACGTCAAACCGCTCATGCCTATGCTGACAGGAAATAATTTATTTTATGTTTTAGCTCTCAGTCAGAAGGAAGTGAGGCTGATTGAGTGTACGGCTTACGGTGCTCGGGAAGTTGAAGTTGAAAACTTGCCGAAAAGCCTTGATGAGGCTCTGCAATATGACCCGACTGCTAAAGATGGTCAGTTTCGGATTGCTACTTCAAAAGGAGGCACTAATAATTCTTTTCAGCAGCCGGGAAGTTTTCACGGTCAAGGAAGTCCAGATCGAGATGAGCGCCAGCACGAAATATTGCAGTATTTCCACATAATCGATGGGGCGCTGCACGAATATTTGCACAATAAAAAAGCTCCTTTAGTGTTAGCTGGAGTTGAGTATTTGCTCCCGCTTTACCGAGAAGCCAATACCTACCCGCATTTAGTTGAAGAAGGAATTACAGGCAATCAGAAAATTCTCAAGCCGGAAGAGTTGCGGGCCGAAGCTTTGCCGCTGGTGGAACCTTTGTTTTTGCAGGCTCAGTCGGAGGCGATCGCACAATACCGCGATCTGACAGGAAGCGATAAAATTTCTGCTGATTTGAAAGAAGCTGTTTCGGCTGCTTATTTTGGACGGGTCGATCGACTGTTTGTTGCTCTTGGCGTTCAGCAGTGGGGTACTTTTAATCCCGATACGAATGCGGTACAAATCCACCCAGAAGCAGAATTGGGCGACGAAGATTTGTTGAATGCGGCAGCAATTCAAACTATTCTCAACGGCGGAACTGTTTACGCGGTGCCGCCGGAACAAGTGCCGGAGGAGGCGCCTTTAGCTGCTATTTTCCGCTATTAATTTACCAGGTTTAAACCAATGGAATCTTCTTCAGTCACAAATTCCGACAAACAAAACCAAAGTAGCAGCGGCGATACCGAACGCTGGGCATCTTTAATTGGCGGCGGGGCGCTGGTGCTTTTTGGTTTGTCGCAGCGTTCTTTGCGAGGTGCTTTGCTGGCGGTTGCGGGCGGCGGTTTAGCGGCCCGCGGTCTGGGGGTTGTGGAGGGTTTGCAGTCGGCTGCCGATCCGAATCAAAGCATTAAAGTTGAAAAGACGGTGACGATCGACAAACCGGCTGATGAATTGTACCGTTTGTGGCGCAATTTTGAAAATTTGCCTCGGTTTATGAAGCATCTCAAACACGTTACGGTAATAGATGAAAAACGTTCTCACTGGATTGCCAGCGCGCCGATGGGCAATAGTGTGGAATGGGATGCAGAAATTGTCCGCGAAGAAGAAAATCGCTTAATTGCTTGGGCGTCTGTTGAAGGGGCTGATGTTGAGAATTCTGGTTTTGTGCGCTTTCAAACGGCACCCGCAGGACGCGGTACAGAGGTAAAAGTTGTCATCGAATACAACCCTCCGGGCGGTGCAATTGCGGCTGGTGCTGCTAAACTATTTGGCGAAGCTCCGGAACAGCAAATTGCCGACGATTTGCGTCGCTTTAAGCAGTTGATGGAAGCTGGGGAAATAGCGACTACGGAAGGTCAACCTTCGGGCCGCAAGTAAGTCTAGCACTTTTGGTGGTAAGCCCTTGTAGGGACCCGGCGAGTGTAGGGACTTAGGCCAAGCCCATAGGTGTTCAACTTAAGCTTTTTGTCCACCAGTCCTCCCGCCCGCCCGTTAGTCCTCCCGCCCGCCCGTTAGTCCGCCAGGGAATGAATTCCCTGTCTAATAGCTAAAGTCCTCTCAAAGAGGACTGAAAAACTCATTAGT